>DASXED010000167.1:0-56088 GCA_036490295.1 Verrucomicrobiia bacterium
GGATCCCAATCAGTCGTTGATGGCCAACTACTGCAAGTCACCCGGAGTTTATAAATGCCCGAGCGATACTGTTAACTCCGCGAACGGTGACCGTGTTCGAAGCGTTTCCATGAATGGCGCCTTGGGCAACGGCACGCCAGATGTTCAAGGCACCAGTCCGAATCCGCCGGGGCGGACTTATTACGGCAGCGGCTCGCCGGCGCCTTTTAATAATGGGGCGCTTAAAGAGAGTGATTTGAACATTCCCGGCCCGGTGAATATTTATGTGGTTTTAGACGAGCAGGCTGACAGCCTGTGCGCCGTAAACGGCGATGCCACCTTTGCCTTTGATCCCGGTTATTCACCGAGTGGTGAACACTGGCGAGATCTTCCAGCCAGCTATCATAATGGATGTGGCAGCTTCTCATTTGCCGACGGCCATTCTGAAATTCATAAATGGACGAATGGAAACCATCCGCCCGCTACGGCCAGTCTCCCGGCGCGAACAGTTTATCCCGTGATTTACAATGACACTTCGGAGCCGTGGCACGCTGCATCCATGGCAGATTCAATTGATTACGAATGGATGCAGGATCGTATGCCTTATAAACCATTATAAACAACATTATGTCATCGTGAAAAGACTTTGCGTCGCAATCCCTAAACATAAATCTAAATAGACAGAAGACCAGCCGCACGATTATTGAAATCACTAAACGCCAACCAAATAAAAAACATGAAAACGCAGCATATATCAAACCCGGAAACAAACTTTGGAAAGGTTGTAATCGGACGACCCGACGCAGCTGTTGCCGTTAAGCAGTCTGTGGCAGGAGTTCTAATCCTGTTCTTTTTCTTGCTGGCGACTTTCTCTGCCAGCGCGCAATCATATATTCGATTTACCCTAACACAGGAACGCGTGACAGTGCCGATTGGCTCTACCAATTCAACGGTCATTACAAATAACGTGGATATGGCTGGCGGCGCCACTAATGCCAATTTTGACGTGTCCGGCCTGCCTGCCGGCGCGGGCGCGGTCTTGACGGATACCAATGGCAATGCCCTTGCATCAACGACGATGGACACCAATTTATGGCTGACGATCAACACCACCAACATTCCCGAAGGGACTTATGTGTTCCGGCTTAACGCAGGCGGATTTGACACCAACGGTTTGCCAGTTACGAACAGTTTTCCATTTGTCCTCCAAGCGGCGTATGTTTGGAACGGTTCTCTCAATGCCAGCAATGGCTGGTCCGATGCCGGCAGTTGGTCGGGCGGTGTTCCGGGCGCAACGGATGATGTTGTGTTCGGCGACCAAGGGGCGCAGACCAACAATTTTTCCGCCGCCAGCGGCATTCCTTTCACCAACAGTTTTGTTGATACGAGCATGACGATTGGATCGTTGCGCTTTTCGCAAACTGCATTGACAAACTCAACAATCGCCGTCGCCTCTGGTGCCACAAACCCTCCGGCTTATTATCACCACATTCAAATCCTTCCCGGCAAGGTGCTGACCATTGCCGGAACCAACGGCTTCACCCTGATGCGGGATTATTTTGATGATGCGGCGGCTAATTTGGGCACGATGGGTGTGACGATTGATGGCGGCTCCGGTTCAAAATTAATCGTGAGCAATCAAAATGCGAGTGTAACGGCCTTTGTTGGCGGCAGCTTGGTTCCGACTATTAATATGTCAAATCTGGAAACTTTTATAGTCAATGTCAGCCGGGTTGGTATCGCCGATTACCAGCTTTATCCCAATTATCGGGATTTGAACACCGCGTTTAACGTCGGACGCGATACAAACGGATACTCTGCCCGTCCACGGCAGATGAGCGCCAACTTTTATCTGGCTAAAACGAATCTTATCACGGCTTTTTATCAGGATCCTGACAATTATACCAATGAGTATAGCCGAAGCTATCCGTTCAGCTTGTTCAACAACGAGCAGAATGGCGTTGGAAGCAGTTCATCCCAGCTTCTCCTTTTGGGCATTACAAACAGATTCCTGCTCGACGCAGCCTGTTTCTTTGACGCGAATGGCAACGGAACTGTCAGGTTTGGCTTCACTAATGGATCAGCGGTCTTCCGCAACACAAATGGAACCAGCAGGCTGTCTGTCTTTACGGTGTCAGACGATGGAGGAACCAACCAGGCCGCCAGCAACATCAAAGGGATTGTGGACTTTTCGGCCGGAACTGTGGACATTCTGGCGGACAGGCTTTATCTGTCCAGAGACCGGGAACTTATTCAAACGAATCAAACTCCCAACATTCAATCGGATTTGACGGTAGGAAAGGGCGTTGTAGATGTTAATACGGCCATCCTTGGCTTCCAAGAGCATACCAAGCCTGATTGGACTCTTATTGGCGGTGGCCAGCCTTATTTGAATTACTGTGAAGGAAGACTGGTTGTGACCAACGGGGGGACATTTAGAGTCAACGGCACTTTGACGCTTGGCTACACGGCGGACACCAACAATTCTGCCGACGCCGAGCAATATGGCACTTATGGGCAGATTACTATTTATAGCAACAGCATAGTTACAGCCAATAGCATCGTTGCTGATGGTGGCCTGAATTTCTACGATCCGAGCCTGCATTTAACGGGACAGACTCCCAGGGCCAACAACATAACGATAAATCAAGGAGGCAATCTCATTGTCTCCAACAGCATCGGCGCGAACAACTACACCGGCAGCCTGTATCCCACATTCTCCAACACTGGACTGCCCGGCTTGCCGCTGGACACTCTTACAATGGGGTCGTCATCCATACTTACCTTGTTTGTCTCCGGCAATACCAACGTCTTCGTAAGAAACCTTGCCAGCACCGGACTGACTCCGGGAACAATCAAGATCGCATCAATCCCCAATGGCCTTGGTTTTCCAACAACCTTGCCGCTCATTCATTATCAGTCCGCCGCCCCTGTTTTGGTGGCTGATATGTCGGCAATCGGAGGTGGTGTTCAAGGATACATTTTGAATGATTCTGACAATCAAAATATTGACCTATTCCTGACTACCAATGCCCCCAATACGTTGATTTGGACCGGAAACCAAAACAACAATTGGGATCTTGATAGTTTGAACTGGGTGACTGCCGTCGGCGGTGTTGCCACAAATTTCTCAATGGGTGACATTGTCACTTTCGATGACAGTTCCAGTGTCACGAACATCAATATTGTGGACGTTGTTGTTCCCAATCAGGCGGCGGCCAACGGCGTTACAATTACCAATTCAGCCCACAGCTATACCTTCAATGCCGTCGGCGGGGCGATTGCCGGGACCGCCAAAATAATCAAACAGGGCACGAATAGTGTGATATTTAATGCGCCTGAAGCCGGCCCGGTAACCGTCACGGCGGGTGAAATTGACGTTTCTAGTTCTGGAATTCTCGGAACCACAACATTGTCTTCCAATACAGTGCTGAATGTTGCTGGCGGCGGATCTGTCAGTGCTGGACTAAATTCCACATTTTCAACCGTGACAGTGGCAAACGGGGGCGCGATTAATGGTGGAATGGTGTTGCAAGGCGGCTCATTGGTAAATGATGGGACGGTGAGCGTGGGATCAGGCGGGTTCTTTTTGACCAATAATGCAGTGGCTACAAACAATTCGGATGGCATCATCAATTTAGGTTCAAATACAGGTGGTGGTGCTGCTGGGTATGAAGTCTCTGTTGGCAGCGCGTTTGGGAACTTTGGCACGATTTATTGCACCGCTGGACGCCTTTTTACACGCGGACTCTACTTCGGCACAGGCACGTTCTATGATCCTGTCACCAGCGGTGCAACCGCCAGTGCTTTAGCCCGATTTGAAATTAGGTCTGATCCCCATGCCGTCTTGTCAGTCGGCGCTACTCCCAGCGGTTCAATTGGCAATATGTTTGTGCAAGGGCGCTTTGACCTTAGCGATGCTGCCAACAATAACAATGCCGGGGGCAAATTTCTGGTGGAAGTGGACACGGTCAATCATATCAACGATTCAATCACCGCGACCAGATGGAATGACTTGGGAGGATGTTACTGGGTCATGACCAACTTGACCGGTTCTTTTAGTTCAGGACAGAGCTTCAATGTGCTGGTCAATGCAAATGGTGCCGGTCTTTCGAACTATGTTGACACGGTTACCCTTTATCCGACGGTGCTGCCCACGGTGCCGGGGCCGGGATTGGAATGGAACCTCACGGAACTCCAAAATTATGGGACCATCGGCGTCACGAACAGCGCCATGATTTGGGATGGCAGCGGCGGCGGCAGTTGGGACACCAACGGCAGCACGGGCAATTGGAAGAGCGGCCAGGTTTATGGCAATAATCAAGGCGCGGTTTTCGGCGACGGCGCTTCCGGTTCAACCACCGTCACCTTGACCACGCCGGTGGCTCCAGCCGGAATTAATGTAGTGGCTGTTACCAACATTGTCGTTGGTGTCAGCACAAACGTCGTTGTCACAGTATCGCAGCCGGCTTTCATGCCCGGCATTGTAGTCAGCAATGCGGCAAAAGATTATACCTTTGTTGCAAGCGCTCAAACCAACCGGATTACCGGCATGACTGGCATTTACAAGACTGGTTCCGGCACGTTGACGGTTTTGTCCTCGAATGACTTTATAGGTGGACTTACCATTGACGGAGGAACTTTTGCGATGACAAACTCGAGCGCGTTAGGAATTGCCAACGGAGCCGCTCTTAATGGTGGTATAAGCCTTCCCACCGGCATTAGTGCTGGCAGCGCTAATCAAATCTACAATCAAGTATTGATAGACAATAACGCCACGGTGAAATATTTTGGAACAACCAACCAAAATCTCAACCATTTCGTCACGATAAATCAGGGTGGCGGGACATTTGAAGTTTCGTCAAACACAGTCCAATTAACCTTGAATGACGCCATTCTCGGCGCTGGTGCATTGACTAAAACTGGTTTTGGCACTCTGATTCTTAACCAAGCCGGTGATCTTTACGCAGGCGACACGACGGTCAGCCAAGGGACTTTACTCATGACGACGGCGGCGGCGGGCTTTGGTGGCATCGCCCTGAATACCGGCACAACGCTCGGATTGACAAACGGTGTTGGCGGAAGTGCAGTCGGAATAACACTCACAAATGCAATCAACATAACGGGCGCAGGAACGGCAATTAATATCCTTGGCATCTCAACAAACGTATCAAGCGGTTCTTGGAGTGGAAGTGGCGCAGTGACTATTACGACTACCAATGCCGCAAACTTGTTCGTCTTTAACGGAAGCTTGTCCAACTTCAGTGGAACGGTCTCGTTTGGAGCAAGCTCAAACGCCTTCCGTTTCAACAATAGAACGAATGACAACCCTTGCACGGGCAGCGCCAACGCCACATTCGATCTGGGAACGGGCGGTGCTTCGCTCTATAACTTCAACGGCGGTGGCCTGACTTATGATTTAGGTGCTCTCGCTGGCGGCCCTAATACAATTCTTTCTGGTCGCGGCAGCAATTCCACGGTGTGGGCTGCGACAACGATTTATAGCATTGGCGCTAACGGCAATGGCACTACGTTCTCCGGCAAAATCACCAACGGACTCGACACCGTATCGGTCGTCAAAGTCGGCAACGGTGCTTTGCTGTTGAACGGCAACAGCACCTACACGGGAAGCACCACTGTTAGCAACGGCGTGCTCGGCGGCACGGGCAGCATCGCCAGTCCGCTGACGGTCACGGGTGGCGGCACTCTGTCACCCGGCAACTCCATCGGCACGTTCACCGTCAGCAACAATGCGAGCCTGGGCGGCGCCGTGCTGATGGAACTAAACCAGGCCGATCCTGCAACCAACGATATGCTTGCAGTGACTGGCACGATTACCGCCACTGGCACATTGGTCGTCACCAACGTCGGGCCGGACATCATCAATGGCAGCACCTTCAAGCTGTTCAGCCAGGGCGTGACCGGCTTTAGTTCAGTGACACTGCCGGCAACCGACCCGACCCACACCAAGACTTATGTTTGGGCCAACAGCCTTGGCGCGAGCGGCACCATTCAACTGACCGGCGGCGGCGCGGCGAGCGCGGTGAATACGACGCCCACAAACATTGTTGCCAGTGTCTCCGGCAATACGCTCACGTTGAGCTGGCCCGCAGACCACACCGGGTGGACGCTGGAGGCGCAAACCAACTCGCTTGCCGTGGGCATCAACACCAATTGGGTTCCAATCGCGGGTTCATCCTCGACCAACGAGGTCAGCATGACGATTGATCCGAACAATGGCGTCGTCTTTTACCGGCTGATATATCAGCCATAACGGCGGATTATTTCTTCGGTTTGTTTGAAAGCCGGGGTTAAGTTCAACTTGGCCCCGGCTTTTTATTGCCAAAATGTAAAGTCGGTTCACTTGAAATCGCGCAGGCAGGTTGAAAATGAGATCAGCAAATTTTTTAAGCATATTTGTCGCGACATTTTTCGCGGTCACCGCAGTCGCCGCCGAATTAAAGGTTGACTTGAATCCGCCGGACAATCGAAAGGATTTGCTGACGCCGCACTGGGAAAACTGGGCGTGGCGCGAAGGCAATTCAGGCTTGCAGACGTTTGGCGGCGTCACCGTCACTTTTCGCGCGGCGACAAATGAAGTTCTTTCGCCGGTTCTTTTCAAAGGTTCGCTCGATTACGGCGCGACGATGGCCGCCGACGGCATCGTTTCCAAAAATTCTTCAACCGGCGGCATGGACATGATCATCGGCGGTTTGACGCCGGGAAAACATTCGCTCGTCACTTATCACAATGAAGTTCGCGATCATGTTTCGCCCGCGCCGCTGGATGTTTTTGTCGGCGGCGAACGGAAAATAAATGGACTGGTTCCAACATTTCGCGCGACGAACGATTACGAGGTCGCCAGCGCATTTTTGGAATTTCAAGCGGTCGCTGGAAAAGATGTTGTCATTCGTTTTCAACCGGAAAACTCCGCCGCCGGGAATTTCATCATCAACGGCTTTGAGATTGATTCCGTGGATCCGCATAAAAAGGCGATCAAACCGTCGCCGGCAAACGACGATGAACATTGGCCGAATGAATCGGCTTTGACTTGGACTTCGCCCGCGACTGCAACTGCGCACCAGCTTTATTTAGGAACGGATTCCAACGCCGTGGCCAATGCGACTTCGTCGTCACCAAAATTCAAAGGCAACCTAACTTCGGCGAGTTACGCGCTGCCGCAACTGGATCAAATGCAAACCTACTTCTGGCGCGTGGACGAAGTTGACTCTACTAAAAAAGTTACGCGCGGCGAAATCTGGCGTTTTCGCATTCGCGCGCTGGCGTTTCCGACGGCGGAAGGCTACGGACGTTTCGCGCGCGGCGGTCGCGGCGGTCGTGTCATTGAAGTCACGAATCTGGAAGACTACGATGCGGCAAAAGGCGAAGCGGTCATTCCCGGAAGTTTTCGCGCGGCGGTCGAAGCCGAAGGTCCGCGCACAATTGTTTTCCGCGTTTCCGGTTTGATTAAATTAAAAGCGCCATGCGCGGTTCACAATCCATATTGCACCATCGCCGGGCAAACCGCGCCGGGCGACGGCATTTGTCTGGCGGATTACGGCGCGGGTGCTTACGGCACGCACGATGTGATTATTCGTTATATGCGTTTTCGCGTCGGTGATGGCGCGAAGCGCGCAATGGACGGCGCGGGCATGGGCTATTGCGACGATTGCATCATGGATCATTGCTCCATCAGTTGGAGTTCGGACGAAGGCACGAGTTCGCGCGGCGCAAAGAACATTACTTTTCAGCGCAGCATCGTCGCCGAGGCGCTGCAACACGGGCCGCATTATCGCGCGAGCGACCGAACGAAATTGGAGACACATGCGTTCGCCGGTTCCATCAGCGGCGACATCGGCAGTTATCATCACAACCTTCTTGCCGATTGCACGGATCGGAATTGGAGTCTCGCCGGCGGTTTGAATCAAAGCGGACATTACGCCGGTTACCTGGATATTCGCAACAATGTCGTCTATAACTGGACGGCGCGCACGACCGATGGCGGTGTGAAGGCTTTGAACTACGTCAATAATTACTACAAACCGCACGCGCCAAATCCATTTGTGAAATGGCTGCTGAAGCTTGATAAAATAAATCCGGCGTGGGGCACAGAAAGCTATTACATGGCCGGCAACGTGCTCGAAGGTTTTGTGAACGAAACGAATAACTGGAATGCGTTTGAAAATGCCTGGCCGAATGCGCGCGATCCGATCAACGCAGCTTCAGTGCGCGTGGATCATGAATTGTATCCGTCCTACGTCACGACGCAATCCGCGCGCGCGGCGTTCACGAACGTGCTGGCAAATGTCGGCGCGAATTTTCCAAAATCAGACGTGATTGATTTGCACATCATCAAAGATGCGCGCGACGGCACGGCGGAATATATCGGCACCAAAGGTCCGACTTACGGCGACCGGCCGAGTCCGAATTACCCGGGCATCATTGACGAGCCGACGGACGACAAATCTGCGCTCGGCGCCAAGAATTTTCCGTGGCCGGATTACAAAACTTACAACGTGCCTGTGGACAGCGATCATGACGGCATTCCCGACGACTGGGAAAAAGCGCACGGCTTGAATCCAAATGATCCGTCCGACGCGAACAAGGATTTGAACGGCGACGGCTACACGAACCTTGAAAAATATCTGAACTCGCTCGTCGGCGAGTATCCAATGTAAAATTTCAAAACATGAAAAATAAAATTTTAATCGCAGCAGCATTTTCGTTTGTCGCTCAAATTGTTCTCGCCCGTGAAAACTGGCCTGTGCCCGGCGAAGCTGTCAAGCAACGCGACGCGGAATGGAATCAATACGAGCAGCAGGTGATTTCCAATGATGCGCCAGTCATCGCCGAGTGGGCGAAAAAAGGCAAGCCGTTCATCCCATGGGCGTCGCAGCCGTCGGACTTGCCGCAGGCGAAAGTCCCGGCGTTTCCCGGCGCGGAAGGCGGCGGAAAATTTTCCTTCGGCGGACGCGGCGGAAAAGTTTTTGTCGTCACAAGTCTCGCCGACACCGGGCCGGGCACTTTGCGCGAAGCGTGCGAATCCGCCGGGCCGCGCATCGTGGTTTTCAACGTCGCGGGCATCATTCATTTGCAGAAACCGATTTTCATCGAGGCGCCTTACATCACGATTGACGGCCACACCGCGCCCGGCGACGGCATTTGCATCGCGGACAACGGCATTGATGACAACGCACACGACGTGGTGATCCGCTATCTTCGTTTTCGTCGCGGCAACCCGGACATTTTCAACCGTCACGGCGTGCATTACGGCAGCCCGGTTGGCAACATCATCATTGACCACGTTTCCGCGAGCTGGGGCGAGGATCAAAACATTGACACCTACCGTCACATGTATCAGCCGACGAACGGTGGCGCGGCGTTAAAACTTCCTGCCGTCAACGTGACGATTCAGTGGACGATTTCCAGCGAGGCGCTGAACACATACAACCACGCGTTCGGCGGCGATTGGGGTGGGCGCAACTCCGGCTTTCACCACAATCTTTTTGCCTGCAACACCGGGCGCAATCCGAGCGTGGCGATGACTTATGATTTTAATTTCGTCAACAACGTGCTGTTCAATTGGCGGCATCGCACGATTGACGGCGGCGGTGAAGAAAGCCTCTACAACATCATCAACAATTATTTCAAGCCCGGCCCGGCGGTTGAGAACGGCCCGATTAAGTATCGCATTCTTGAACCGTCGGCTACGGTGACGAAGCAGGATCCGATACCGCGTTTCGGCAAGGCTTACGTTGCGGGCAACGTCGTCGTGGGAAATGAAAAAGTCACCGCCGACAATTGGGCGGGCGGCGTGCAATTCGCCGATGGCGGCTCGAAAGATGACCCGACGATTTCAACCAATGAAAATGTAAAGGCGCTGGTCGCGCAGGTGCGCGTGGACAAGCCGTTCCCGATGCCGCCGATGACCATCACTTCGGCGAAGGCAGCCTACGAAGCCGTTTTGAAAGACGCCGGCGACACGTTGCCGCGCCGCGATGCCGTGGACAAGCGCGTCATCAAAGAAGTCCGCACCGGAAAAGTCTGGAGCGAAGGCAAGGAATTCCTGCCGCCGCAGATGAAAGGTTTGGCAAAAAATAATTTTGGCAAAGCGGGCAACGGTATTATCACGGACATTTCCCAAGTCGGCGGTTATCCTGATTACAAAGGCGAGCCGGTCAAAGATTTGTGCGCCGACGGAATCCCGTTGTCATGGAAAAAGAAATTTGGCCTTGACACAAATGACGTTTCGCTCGCGCAAAAAGATTTGCAAGGCGATGGCTACACGGTTTTTGAAAAATATCTCGACGGCCTAGACCCGACGAAGAAAATTGACTGGAGCGATCCCAAGAGCAATGTCAATACTTTGAGGTGAATCGCAGCGTCCAAAATTTTCCGGCTTACGCGTGGGTCGTCGTCGCGTTGCTCTGGCCGGTGGTGATGCTGAATTATCTCGACCGCCAGATGGTTTCAACCATCCGCGCCTCGATCCGCGCGGACATTCCGAGCATCGCCAACGACCAGGATTTTGGCACGCTCATGGCGGTCTTCATGTGGGTCTATGCGTTCTTAAGTCCGGTCGGCGGATTCATCGCGGATAAATTCAATCGTCGTTGGACGGTAATCGGCAGTTTGTTCGTCTGGTCGGCGGTGACATGGCTCACGGGTCACGCGCAAACCTATTCGCAAATGCTTTGCTTCCGCGCGCTCATGGGCATCAGCGAGGCGTTTTATATTCCGGCGGCACTCGCGCTCATCGCGGACTTTCACACCGGCGGCACTCGCGCGAAGGCCATTGGCATCCATCAAAGTGGCATTTACGCCGGACTCGCGCTCGGAGGTGTCGGCGGTTACATCGCGCAAACAAGTTCATGGCGGAATTGTTTTACTTGGTTCGGCGCGGCGGGCGTGATTTACGCGGTCATTTTAATTTTGGCGCTGCGCGACGCGCCGGTTGAAAATCAAAACACCGCTGCAAAAAAATCTGTTTCCATTTCTAAAACATTTTTTGCGCTCTGGTCGCAACCGGCGTTTTGGATTTTGGTGATTTATTTTACGCTGCCAGCCATCGCGGGCTGGGTCGTGAAGAACTGGTTGCCAACTTTTCTTGCGGACACATTTAATCTCAAACAAGGCCCGGCAGGCTTGTCGGCGACCGGCTATATTCAAATCGCATCGTTTGTCGGCGTGCTGTTTGGCGGCATAGTTGCAGATTGGTGGATGCGCAAAACAAATCGCGGTAGAATTTTTACCAGCGCGCTTGGAGTTTTATTGCTCGTGCCAGCGTTGCTCGGACTCGGTTACGCGTGGAGTCTAGGCGCGGCGATTGCGTTCATGATTTTGTTCGGCCTCGGCTGGGGATTTTTCGACTGCAACAACATGCCCATCCTCTGCCAGATCGCGCGGCCCGAACATCGCGCGACCGGTTACGGCTTCATGAACCTCGTGAGCATCAGCGTCGGCGCGGGCGCGACCGTCGCGCTCGGCTGGATGCGCGACCACGGCATCAAGTTTTCCATCGCGTTCGCCGTGTCGGCGGCGGTAGCATTGTTGAGCGCAGGCCTGATTTTATTGGTGAAACCGCGCGACGAAAAACTTTTGAAAAATTAAAATGAAACTGCCTTTGACCGGAATAATTCCGCCGATGATCACGCCTTTGTGCGACCGCGACAAACTCGACGTGGCCGGACTCGAAAAACTGATCGAACACATTTTGGCCGGCGGCGTCAGCGGACTTTTTATCCTCGGCACGACCGGTGAAGGGCCGAGCTTGAGCTATCGCCTGCGCCGCGAATTGATCGAACGCGTTTGCAAGCAAGTCAAAAACCGCGTGCCAGTTCTCGTCGGCATCACCGACACGGCATTTATCGAATCCGTGAATGTCGCGCGGCAGGCTGCTGACGCCGGCGCAAGCGCGCTCGTTGTCGCGCCGCCGTATTATCTGCCCGAAGCCCAGCCGGAACTTCAGGAATATCTCGACCATCTCGTCGTCGAACTGCCGCTGCCGCTTTACATTTACAATATGCCCGCGCTGACGAAAGTTCACTTTGAACTCGAAACCGTTCGCCGTGCGATGGACAACCCGCGCATCATCGGCCTCAAGGATAGTTCTGGCGACTTGAATTATTTCAAAGCTGCCACCGAACTTATCAAACAAAATCGTCCCGACTGGCCGCTCTTGATCGGCCCGGAAGAAAAATTATTCAACGCGCTGGAACTTGGCGGACACGGCGGCGTCAGCGGCGGCGCAAATCTTTTTCCGAAACTTTATGTTCAACTTTGCGAGGCGCATCGCGCCGGCAACCTGGCTCGCGCCCAGGAATTGCAGGCGCAAATCCAGCGCGTCAGCGATTCCTTTTATCGTATCGGAAAATATTCGTCCTCAATCATCAAAGGCATCAAATGCGCGCTGAATTGCCTTGGCGTTTGTGACGATTTTATGGCCGAACCGTTTCATCGTTTTCGCGCGGACGAAAGAAATTTGGTGCAAACGCGTTTGAAAGAAATTCAAGCTGAATTGTCCAAACTAAATCTCGAATGAAATTTCTGCTGCCAGTTCAAATCGCGCTCGCGCTGGCTTTTTTCGGCGCAAAAGTTGTGGCGCAAGAATGTTACGTTTTGCATCCGGCGGCGTTTTCAAATTACGTCGCGCATTTCAATTCGATGGAAGACGAGAACGTCACGAATCTTGTTTCCAACGCGGACTCGTGGAGCTGGCTGCAAAAGGAAATTCCATTTTTTGAATGTCCCGACAAGGAAGTGGAAGAAATTTATTATTTCCGCTGGTGGTCGTTCCGCAAGCATCTTGAAAAAACCCAGAACGGATTTGTCTTCTCCGAATTTCTCACGCGCCCGATTCCCGTCAGCAGCGCGCTCGGCCATCAATTGATGGAAGGCCGCTGGCTGCACGATCAAAATTTTCTCGACGATTACGTTCGCTATTGGCTGCGCGATGCGAACAGCCGTCTGCTCCTGCACAAATACAGCAGTTGGCTCGATTACGCCCTTTGGCAGCGCTATCTGGTCACGCAGGACAAAAATTTTCTCATCCCGTTGCTCGACGATTTGGTGAGTGATTATCGCCAATGGGAAAAGGAAAAACTTTCGGCGAACGGACTTTTTTGGCAGTTCGATGTGCGCGATGCAATGGAAGAATCCATCAGCGGTTCGCGCACAAATAAAAATCTGCGGCCAACCATCAACAGCTATATGTTCGGCAACGCGCAGGCGATTGCAAAAATTGCGCGGCTCGTCGGTGATAAAAAAACTGCGGAAGAATTCGACGCCAAAGCCGCGCGGTTAAAAAAACTCGTTCAAGAAAATTTGTGGAGCGGCGACGCGAAATTTTTTGAAGTCCGCCGCGACAACGGAAAATTTTCCAACGTCCGCGAAGAAATTGGTTTCATTCCGTGGATGTTTGATTTGCCGGACGACTCGGAAAATTTTAATTCCGCGTGGGCGCAACTGACCGATACGCGAGGATTTTCTGCGCCATTCGGAATCACGACCGCCGAGCGGCGCAGCCCGTTTTTCCGCACGCACGGTTACGGCCATTGCGAATGGGACGGTGCCGTCTGGCCGTTCGCCACATCGCAAACGCTCGACGCGCTCGCGAATTTTTTGCGCGATTACAAACAAAACGTCGCGACAAAAAATGATTACTTCGACGCTTTTCTCACTTACGTCCACAGCCAGCACGCCGACGGCAAGCCTTACATCGGCGAATATCTCGACGAAACCACTGGCCAATGGATCAACGGCAAAGATGGTCGCAGTCGCTATTACAATCATTCGACCTTCGCGGACTTGGTCATCACCGGCATTGTCGGTTTGGTTCCGCGTGCGGACAACGTCGCGGAAATTTCTCCGCTGCTGCCGGAAAATGTCTGGAATTATTTTTGTCTCGACGGCGTGAATTATCACGGCCACACGCTCACAATTATTTGGGACAAAGACGGGACAAAATATAATCGCGGCCAAGGCTTGATTGTTTTGGCCGACGGAAAAGAAATTGCACGCGCAAATCACCTGGAAAAACTGACTGGAAAACTTCCATGAAAAAAATCCTTCTGCTTTTCATTTTTGGAATTGCGCTGGTTGCCAGCGCCGCGCCCAAAAAAATATTGTCGCCGATCATTTCCACCGGTGCGGACGGCCAATTGATTTACGACGCGGACGCGCGCGGCAATCGCGTCCCTGATTTTTCAACCGCCGGTTACGCGGCCAACGAAATAGAAATTCCCGACGCGCCAATTCGCATTGTAGTTTCGCCAATCGCAGGTGACGAAACCACGCGCATCCAAAAAGCGATTGATTACGTCGCCACTTTGCCGGCGGACACCAACGGCGTTCGCGGCGCAATTTTATTGCGCAAAGGTCGCCACGAAATTTTTAGGCAACTGCAAATCACAAAATCAGGAATTGTTTTGCGCGGTGAAGGGGCGGACACAAACGGGACAATTTTATTTGCCGCCGGAATTGATCGCCGAACTTTGATCCGTATTTTTGGACAAAACAATTTTTCCGCCAGTTCAAATTCAAACTGGCAAATCGCGGACGATTACGTTCCCGTCGGCGCGACGAATTTTCATTTGCTTGACGCGAGCGGCTTGAAAGTCGGCAACAAAATTTTTATCACGCGCCCGAGCACGCAAAAATGGATTGGCGCGCTGGGCATGACAGATTTTGGCGGCGGACTCAACGACTGGCGGCTCGTCTGGAAACCCGGCAGCCGCGATTTGATTTGGGATCGCGTCATCAAAAAAATTGACGGCAATCTCGTGACGATTGACGCGCCAATCACGACGGCGATTGACAAAAATTTTGGCGGAGGTTTTGTGCAAACTTATTTTTGGCCGGGACGAATTGAAAATGTCGGCGTTGAAAATTTGCGGCTCGAATCCGCGTTCGATCCGCAAAATTTAAAGGACGAAAGTCATTCGTGGTTCGCTATCACGATGGAAAATTGCGCGAACAGTTGGGCGCGGCAAATCACATTTGAACATTTCGCCGGTTCCGCCGTTGCGATTTATGAAACCTGCAAAAAGGTTTCCGTCGAGGATTGTGTTTCTCTTGCTCCGGTTTCCGAAAACGGCGGCTGGCGGCGGAACACGTTTTTCACAATGGGCCAGCAGGTTTTATTTTTGCGATGCCGCGCGGAAAATGGCCGCCACGATTTTTCCGTCGGTCATTGCGCCGCCGGGCCGAATGCGTTTGTGGATTGCGAGGCGGATTTGCCGACGGCGGACAGCGGCGCGATTGAAAGCTGGGCGAGCGGCGCGATCTTCGACAACGTGCGCATTGACGGCAATGCGCTGGATTTGATGAATCGCGGCAGCGACGCGGAAGGCGCAGGCTGGTCGGCGGCGAATTCGGTTTTGTGGAATTGCGTCGCGGCAAAAATTTCCTGCGAAAATCCGCCGGACGCGCAAAATTGGGCGTTCGGTTCGTGGGGCGAATTTGAAGGCAACGGCATCTGGCGTCACTCCAACGAATCGGTCAGGCCGGACAGCCTTTTCACCGCGCAACTTGCCGACCGTTTGGGACACGAAATGCAAAAACAAATTCTGTCGCGCACAGAAATTTCAACTGAAACGCAAAACGCAAAATCAGTTGATGAAATTTCCGACGCGGAACACAAAATTCAAAACCCAAAACTCAAAATTTCCATCACAAATGGCTGGCTGGTTTGCTACGGAAAATTGCTCGTCGGCGGAACGCAGCCGGTGAATTGGTGGAAAGGAAATTTGTTGCCGAGCGATGCGAAAAATTATGGCGTGAACATTACGCGTTTTACGCCTGGCCAGATCGACGCGGGTTTGACCGATGATTTGGGCGAAGTCGCTGATGAAATGATTTCCGAAAATCGCGTCGCGCTCGATCATCATTATGGCCTTTGGTATGACCGTCGTCGCGAAGATCACGAACGCACCCGCCGCATGACCGGCGACGTTTGGCCGCCGTTTTACGAGCAGCCGTTCGCGCGCGTGGGACAGCGCTTCCAGCCTGTCTCTCAAAGCTCAAATTCGCACAGCCAGGATGGACTGTCCCACTACGCGTGGGACGGCTTGAGCAAATATGATCTGACGAAGTTCAATCCGTGGTATTGGTCGCGGCTGAAAAGTTTTGCGGAAATCTGCGACGAGCGCGGCTTGGTTTTGTTCAATGAAAATTATTTTCAGCACAACATTCTCGAAGACGGTGCGCATTGGGTGGATTGTCCGTGGCGCTCGCAAAATAATATCAACGACACTGGGTTCATTGAACCGCCGTTTGAAGTTGAAAAACGAATCACGATGGCGCCGCAATTTTATGACGTGACCAATCCAGTTCGCCGCAAGCTGCACGAAGGTTTCATCCGGCAAAACTTGAATAATTTTACGAATGAGCCGAACGTGATCCAGTTCACGAGCGCGGAATTCACCGGGCCACTTTCGTTTGAGCAATTTTGGCTGGACACGATTGGCGATTGGGAAAGCAAAACGAAAAATCATCCGCTCATCGCGCTGGCGGCGACGAAAGATGTTCAGGACGCGGTTCTCGCCGACGCAAAACGCGCGGCTATTGTGGACGTGATTTGCTTCCGTTACTGGTGGCAGACGGACAAAGGATTGTTCGCGCCGAAGGGCGGCCAAAATCAGTCGCCGCGCCAGTTTGAACGGCAATGGAAAGGTGGTTCACCGAGCGACGAAAATCTCGCGGCAATGGCGGCGGAATATCGTGGAAAATTTCCGAACAAGGCAATCATCGCTTCCGGCGAAGATGAAAATTTTCGCGGAGGCTGGGCTTACACTTGCGCGGGTGGCTCAATGCCGGATTTGCCGAAAACGACCGACGCGAAATTGCTCGCGGCAATCCCGCAAATGAAACCGTGGATTGCGGACGATGCAAAAAAAATCTGGGCGCTGGGCGAAGAAAAAAAACAGATGCTGATTTACAGCGAGAATGGCGCGGAATTGGATGACTCCGGCGGCGCGGGCGCATTTCACCTTCGTCCAATTGACGCGCGCACTGGCGAAGTTGGCCCGGAAGTCCAAATGGGTCGCGCGGGCGGGAAAATTTCTTTGCCAGCCGGCGTTTTTTGGCTGACGCGAAAATAATTTATGAAAAAAACACATGTCATCGCCGCTTTATTGTGCGGAACATTTTTATTTTCGCCGCGCCATTCATTTGCGGCGAACGCGACCAATTCCATTTCACAGCAGCGTTACAAAATCGCCGTGTGCGATTGGATGATTTTGAAGCGCCAGAAACTCGGCGCGTTTCAATTGGCCAAAGACATCGGCGCGGACGGCGTGGAAGTGGACATGGGTTCGCTCGGCACGAACGATACTTTTGTCAGCGCGCTGACCAATGCCGCAACGCGCCAGCAATTTCTCGACAAGGCGCGCGAATTGAACCTGGAAATTCCGTCGCTCGCGATGTCCGGTTTTTATGCGCAATCGTTTGCCGGGCGTCCGACAGTCCCGCGCATGACGCAGGATTGCATTGACACGATGAAGGCGATGAACGTGAAGATTGCGTTCCTGCCGTTCGGCGTGCGCAGCGATTTGGTGAAACATCCTGAATTGCGCGAGAAAGTGATCGCGCAATTGAAAATCGTCGGCGCACAGGCGCAGAAAGCGGGCGTGATTATCGGCGTGGAATCGGAATTGCCCGCGTCGGAACAAGTCAAATTGCTCGATGAAGTCGGTTCGCCCGCGATCAAAATTTATTACAACTTCGCGGATGCGATTCAAAACAATCGCGATTTGATTTCTGAATTAAAAACGCTCGGCGCGAAATGCATTTGCCAGGTTCATTGCACCGATCAGGACGGAGTTTGGTTGCAGGACGATCCGAAAATTGACATGCCTAAAGTAAAACAAACATTGGATGACATGGGCTGGAGCGGCTGGCTGGTCATCGAACGTTCGCGCAAAGCGAATGATTCGCGGAATGTGAAGGGAAATTTCGGCGCGAACACCGCATATTTGAAATCTGTTTTTCAAAAACAATGAAAACTATTCACGGGTTTTTTCACCTCTGGTGTCTTGTTGCGCTATTGGCCGCGCCGGAAGTTTGCGCCGCCAATGAAACGGTCGAGCAATGGGGAACTTTTGAAATCGCGCTCAACGGACCGACGAATGGGAATCCGTTTCTTGACGTGAATTTTTCCGCGCGCTTTGCGCAAGGTGGTTCGGCGATTGAAGCAAAAGGCTTTTACGACGGCGATGGAATTTATCGCGTGCGTTTCATGCCGGAGAAACAAGGCGAATGGCATTATGTCACGGAAAGTTCCAGCGCGGAACTGAACGGAAAATCCGGCGAATTTTTTGTGAGTAAGCCGTCGCCAGAAAATCACGGGCCGGTGCGCGTCGCGAACACTTATCATTTTGATTATGCCGACGGTTCGCCTTACGAAGAACTTGGCACGACGTGTTACGTCTGGGAGTGGCAATCGGAAACGTTGCAGGAGCAGACGTTGAAGACGCTTGCGTCGTCGCCATTCAATAAAATCCGCTTTTGCGTTTTTCCGAAGCATTATCAATGGAACACAAACGAGCCGATTTTGTATCCGTTTGCGAGCAAAGATGATTTTGCAGCGACGACGAACTGGGATTTCTCGCGATTCAATCCAAAATATTTTCAGCATCTCGAACAGCGCGTGGCCGATTTGCAAAAGCTCGGCATTCAGGCAGACGTGATTTTGTTTCATCCGTATGACGGCGGGCATTGGGGTTTTGACCGGATGCCGTCGGACGCGGATGATTGTTACTTGAATTACATTGTCGCGCGGCTCGCGGCGTATCGCAACGTCTGGTGGTCGCTCGCGAACGAATGGGATTTCATGAAAGAAAAAAACGAGTCGGACTTCGTGCGCTTCGGCGAAATTGTTTCGACGAACGATCCGTATCATCATTTGCTCTCAATTCACAACGGCCAGAAAATTTTCAACAACACGCTGCCGTGGATCACGCACGCGAGCATTCAAAACGGATCGGCGGTGGAAGACCCCGGACGCGCGGAACTTTACCGCGACGTTTATCGCAAGCCGGTGGTTTATGACGAGGTGAAATACGAAGGCAACATTCCGAACCGCTGGGGAAATTTGTCGGCGCAGGAAATGGTTTTTCGTTTTTGGAACGCGACGGTCGCGGGGACTTATTGCGGCCACGGCGAAACATATTTGAGTCCCGATGATATTTTGTGGTGGTCAAAAGGCGGCGTGCTCAAAGGCCAAAGTCCGGCGCGGCTCGCATTTTTGAAAAGGATTTTGGACGACACGCCGCCGGAAGGCATTGATCCGATTGACAAATGGCAAAATCCGCAAATTGGCGGCCAGCCGGGAAAATATTATCTGATTTATTTCGGCAAACAGACGCCGACTTCGTGGAAATTTGAGTTGCCAAAGCCGCCGCTGGGAAAACTTCAATCGGCGGATGACTTGAAATTCACCGCAGACATTCTCGACACGTGGAACATGACCGTGACGCCGGTCAAAGGCATTTTCACGCTCAAGAAAAAGGACAGTTATTTTTTTGCGGATGAAAACGGCCGCTCGATCAAATTGCCCGGCAAACCTTACATGGCGATTCGCATCAAACGGGTGGAATATGAAAATAATGCATCAATGTCTGCGGCAGCGCGTTGATGGCGGGGCAACCTTGGTTTGGATTGGTTCTTATTGGAGCCGGCGGAGTGCTGGTTCTTGTTTTTTCGGTTGCAAGTTGCAGGTTAAAAGTAGCAAGTTGAACTTCTGGCGCACGGCAACTGAATTTGCCATCCGCACTCGGCAACATGAAACTCGGTATTTTTGGCGGCTCGTTTGACCCGGTTCACCTCGGCCACCTGCTCGTCGCGCAGGCGGCGGTTGAGGAACTTGGCTTGGACAAGTTGTTTTTCGTTCCGGCGGCGCAATCGCCGTTCAAATCTGGAAATGAAATTGCGGCGGCGGAAATTCGCCTGCAATTGCTCCGGCTCGCGCTCGCGGGCAAGACGAATTACGAGATTGACGAACAGGAAATCAAGTGCGGCGGCGTTTCTTATTCGATTGAAACTTTGCGCGATTACGCGAAACGATTTCCGGCGGCAAAATTGTTTTATCTCGTCGGCGCGGACAACATTTCCAAATTAAATGAATGGCGGGAAGCGGATGAACTGGCGAAGCTCGCGGAATTTATCGCAGTTCCGCGTCCGGGCGAAAAGACGCCGGAATTTCCAAAACCGTTTCGCGGAAGGATTTTGAAAGGCTTTCCAATTGAAATTTCATCCTCGCAAATCCGCGCGCGGGTAAAAGCAAATCTGCCGATTGATAATCTCGTGCCGCCGTTCGTGGCCGATGCAGTTTGCGCGGCAAAACTTTACGCCTGATTTTCAACCACGAATGGACACGAATCCACACGAATGGCCGGATTGCGTGCAGTTGAATTTTATTCGTGTTCCTTCGTGTCCATTCGTGGTTAAATCTTTGCAGTAACTATGGATTCCAAAAAACTGGCGCAGCTTTGCCGCGATTATGCGGACAACAAAAAGGCGGAGAACATCGTCATCCTCGACGTGCGCGATTTGTCGTCGGTCACGGATTATTTTGTGATCGCGTCCGGCACGAGCGAGCCGCATTTGCGCGCCATCGTGAACGAGATCACCGAGCGGCTGCGCGATGAACATGATTTGCGTCCGTTACGCAAGGACGGCTCGATGCAGGGCGCGTGGGTGGTGCTGGATTTTTTCGACGTGATTGTCCACGTCATGCGCACGGACGCGCGAGAGCGTTACGATCTGGAAGGTCTGTGGGGCGACGCGGCGCGGGTAAAATTGAAAACGAAGGGGAAAAAGAATTTAACCACCAAGACACCAAGGCACAAAGTTGTGAAAAATTAGTCAACGCCCCACAATCGCTTCCAAGGTCGGAAGGCACGTTCGCCAATTATCGCCAAAATCACAAATACTCCAACAACTCCAGCGGAAAGGCCAAGAATGAAAAATGCCAAAGTGGTTGGAACGAGGATGAATAGAAACCAATATGAAGCAAGTGCCAGACGGTAACGCTTTATTTGGTTCATGGTATTGAAAACTTATTAAACTTTTGGCGGCATTTCATTCGACGCCTTCACCATTTCGTCCACGAGCTTTTTGAAATCTTCCAAACCGGTTGAAGGAATTATGATTGTGTCGCGCCGTCCACCAACGTCCTCGGTGATTCTCAAAAACCGTCCACGCGGGTTTTCCTTGAGAGTGAGGACAAAGGTTTTGCGCTCAATCTGGATGGTCTCGGATTTCAGCGTGTCTTCCTGAACCTGCGGCTTGGGCTGGCCGTAACCCTGTCCATAGCCTTGACTTTGGCCTTGATAAGGCCGCCGCCCGAATGGTGATGGTCGTTCGTTTGAGATCATAATCCGCTGTGGATTTCCCAGCTAAATCAAAAATCCGGCGTCAGCGGCAATTTGTCAACTGCCAAAACCTACAAAATATTCGCCGCGAGTTCCGCCAGTTCCGAGCGTTCGCCTTTTTGCAATTCAATGTGCGCGGCGATGGCCTGATCGCGGAAACGGCTGACGATGTAGTTGAATCCGTTCGATGACGAGTCCACATACGGATTGTCAATCTGATACGGGTCGCCGGTGAAAATGATCTTCGTGCCGTTGCCGACGCGCGTGATGATGGTCTTGGCTTCGAGCGGCGTGAGGTTCTGCGCCTCGTCAATGACCATAAACTGGTTCGCGATGCTGCGCCCGCGAATGTAGCTCAACGCCTCGACGACAATCGCGCCGCTGCGCATCAAATCTCCGCTGCGGCGATGGTCGTGGCCCATGTTTAGGTCGCTCAACATTTCGAGCGCGTCGTGAATCGGCTGCATCCACGGCGCGAGTTTTTCTTCGAGCGAACCGGGCAAAAATCCCAATTCCTTGCCCATGGAAATCGTCGGGCGCGCGACGACGAGCCGACGGAATTCGCGGTCGAGCACGGTGCGTTTCAATCCAGCGGCCATCGCCATCAAGGTTTTTCCCGTGCCGGCCTTGCCCATGAGCGTCACCAATTTTATCCGGTCGTCTAGCAACGCATCGAAGGCGTAATGCTGTTCGCGGTTGCGCGGCTTGATTCCCCAGACACCTTCGCGGCAGTCAATGATGGGAACGAGTTTTGTTCCCGTCGCGTCAACTTTTGTGAGCGCGGCTTTTTTGGGATTTGTTTCGTCGGTGAGCGTGCAGAATTCGTTCGGAAAATATTTTTTGCCGCCATTGATTTCCAATTCTCCGTTGGCGCGGAACGCGGCCATTTTTTCCGTGCTGACGGACATCTCGATCATGCCGGTGTAAAGGTCTTGGATATGAACGCGGTCGTTCTCGTAATCCTCGGCTTGCAGCCCGAGCGCGTCGGCTTTGATGCGGAGATTGATGTCTTTGGAAACGAGAATCGTCGCATTTTTCGGCTGCGCTTTTTGGATACCGGCGGCCAAAAGCAAAATGCGATTGTCCACGCTGTTGCCATTTACAATATGGCTGTCGCCGTTCGCGTGGCCATTGCCGTTTTTTTGGAAAGCGATTTGTAGCTTGCCGCCGTTCGGCAATTTCACGCCTTCGTTCAAATGGCCTTCGCCGCGAAAACCGTCGAGCATCCGCGAAACCTGCCGCGCGTTCTGGCCGAGTTCGGACGACTCGCGCTTGAAGCGGTCAATCTCCTCAATGACTTCGATGGGAATGACGACGTGATTGTCCGCAAAATTGAGGAGTGAGTTGGGATCGTGAAGAAGGACGTTGGTGTCGAGAATATAGTTTTTCATTTCAAAAAATCATTGGACGACGCGAACCGCCCGGAAATCATCCGCAAGATTGTTATCCGCGACGCAGGCGCAAGGCAAAGTAAAATATCCGTCCATGTCTTGATCCGTCTTGAACGTCACTCTTTTTCTTCGGCCCAGCGCGGCGCGAGTTTATTTGAAATGCCGACGTGATCCAAAACGCGCGCCACGACGGTGTCCGCAAGTTCAATAATCGTTTTTGCGCCGGCATAAAAACTCGGATTCGCCGGCAAAATGATTGCACCCGCGAGCAACAGTAATTCCATGTTTTTGACGTGGATCAAACTCAACGGCGTTTCGCGCGGCACGAGAATCAATTTCCGCTTTTCCTTCAACGTCACGTCCGCCGCACGCAGCAAAACGTCCTCGCTGTAACCGTGCGCGATTCGTCCCATCGTGCCCATCGTGCAGGGAATCACGACCATCGCGTTGGGCGGATTCGAGCCGCTGGCGAACGGCGCGTTCATGCTTTTGAGTCCGTGAATTTTCACGCCGTCGGGCAGTTTCAATCCGCCGGGCAATTCTTCCGCAATCACTTGCTGCGCGTAATTGCTCTGCACGACGTGGATTTCATGCGCGCGCGGATCGAGATTGTCGAGCAGCCGCTGCGCGTAAAGCGCGCCGCTCGCTCCGGTGATGGCGACGAGGATTTTCACTCGCGGAAATCATGCCTGAATTTCATGTCGCAAACAAGCCGCGCGCGGAAATCCACCCATGTCTTAATCGTAATCGGTCTCCGGCGGTCACGATTGCGGGAACGATCAAGGTTAAGAAAAAACTAAAACATCTTGAGTCCTCACTGCCATTCCGCAAAATGGGCGCGTGTTCAAATTCGCAGGAATTATTTTTGCCGTTGCAATTTTTTCGGCGCGTTGTGCAATGTCACAGCCGCCGCGCGAAACCATTTCGCCGCCGGAACCAGGCGGTGAATTTTCGCCATTGAATTGGTCGGCGACGAACATTGTCGAAAAGCCAGCCGTTCAAAAACCGCCTGCGCACAAACCCGTTTTGGCCGCCATGAAAACAAATCCGCCGCCGGAGGTCATTTTCAAACCCGCGCCAATTATCACCTGGACCTCGCTCGCCAATTGGGCGGCGGCACGCAAAATCGGCAGACCGCATCGGCTGTCCGATTCGCCGGTGACGACTTACGCCATCGGCTCGAGCAACGGCGTGATGGTTTTGGGCATCGGCAGCCTCGGCGCGACGTGGAATGGAATTGAAATCAACCTCGGATTCGAGCCGGAGTTCATTGACGGCGAGGTTTTTTTGCACGGACTTGATCTGCAAAAAAACCTGGAACCGCTTTTGTGCGAGCCGCCCATTTCGTTTCCGCAAACGAATCGCGTCATCGTGATTGATCCCGGCCACGGTGGAAACAATTTTGGCACGGTCAGCGTTTTGGACGGGCGGTTTGAAAAGGAATTCACGCTCGATTGGGCCAAGCGGCTCAAGCCGTTGCTGGAAACCAACGGCTGGAAAGTTTTTCTCACGCGCACGAACGACGCGTATGTGATCAATTCCAATCGCGTCACGTTCGCCGAGGCGCATCACGCGGATTTGTTCATCAGCCTGCATTTCAATTCGACTTCGGACCGGAATAAAAAGACCGGCGGCCTCGAAACCTATTGCATCACGCCGACCGGGATGCCCTCGACTTTGACGCGGGGTTTTGCCGACCCGTGGTTTGAAAATCTTCCGAACAATAATTTCGACGCGCAGAATTTGCAGCTCGCGGTAAAATTGCACACTGTAATTTTGCGCGCGACGGGAATCGAAGATCGCGGCGTCCGCCGTTCGCGGTTCGACACGGTTTTGCGCGGACAAAACCGCCCGGCAATTTTGATCGAAGGCGGCTATCTCTCAAATCCCGCCGAAGCAAAGCTGATCGAGAGCGCGGACTACCGTCAAAAACTCGCCGTCGCCGTCGCCAACGCGCTCAAATGAAAAAAACACATTCATTCAGCGTGGCGGCGTCTCGGCAGAGCGCCGCAATTTCTAAAGTGAAAAGTGCTGCTTTCTCCCGAAAGCCGCTGCACATTTTGGTGACCGGCGGCGCGGGATTCATCGGCTCGCATTTGGTCGAGCGTTTGCTGAATGACGGCAAAAGCGTTGTCGTTATTGATGATTTCTCGACCGGCAGCCTGGAAAATCTGCGCGCGGTGAAAAAAAATCCACGGCTGAAAATTGTCCGCGCAAAAATTTCCGATTGCAAGGAATTGCCGAAACTCGCGGCAAATTCTGAATTCATTTTCCATTTAGCTGCAACTGTCGGCGTGGAATTAGTCGTCAAATCCGCGTTGCACGTTTTAGAAACGAGCTTTCACGAAACGGAAATTTTACTGAAAGCCGCCGCGAAAAATTCCACGCCGATTTTGCTGACTTCCACCTCGGAAGTTTATGGCAAGAGCGCGAAGCCAGAGTTCGGCGAGGACGACGACCTGCTCATCGGGCCGCCCGGACAATCGCGCTGGAGCTACGCCTGCTCGAAGCTCACGGACGAATTCCTCGCGCTCGCCTACGCGCGCGAAAAAAAACTGCCCGTCACCATCGCGCGGCTGTTCAACACCGTCGGGCCAAAACAAACCGGACGTTACGGAATGGTTTTGCCGCGCTTCATCGCGGCGGCGAAAAAAAACGAGCCGCTGAAAGTTTTTGGCGACGGCAGACAGACGCGCTGTTTTTGCCTCGTGAACGACGTGGTGGAAGCGCTCGTGCGTTTGCAGGATTGCCGGCAGGCGCGCGGGGAGATTTTCAACATCGGCGGCACGGAGGAAGTTTCCATGCTCGAACTCGCGCGGCTCGTGGTGAAAACGCTCGGCTCGAAATCCCGGATCGGACTGATTCCCTACGACCGGGCGTATGCGCCGGGCTTTGACGACATGCGCCGCCGCAAACCGCTCGTGGAAAAACTGGAACGCTTCGTAAAATTCAAACCGCAGACGCCGCTGCGCGAAATCATCCGGCTGACGGCGGGAGTTGAAATGCAAACTGGATTAAAATAAAACCGCCACCGCATCTACGAAAAATTGTAGGTGCGGACGCGGACGGAAGCAGTGGCGAAATTTTTAAGACAATAATTAATTATGAAGACGAGAAAAAACATTCTTATTTCCATCGGTGTGTTAATCATCATTGGCCTTGCATTTTTGAATTTCTGGCCGCGAGATATTCTTTCAAGCGACGCTAAAAACTATATTGGACAGACAAAAACGGTTTTTGGGGGTGTGAATCATATTAGAACTCAAGATGGTTTTTCTGTTGCACATACTGACTTTCCGGCTGTTACATATTTGGAGATGGATGGACGATTTACAGTGGCAACCGAGGAACGGTCAGATTCGTTCCACCCTGGTATTGAAATTGAAGCGACGGGTTATATTTCCAGTGTGACGAATGAATATGGCGTCATCTATCCTACAATGATTCATCCAGAAAAAATTAAAATCATCAATTCTACCCAAATCACCCAATGAAAGCACCAAAACCAAATCCATTCGAAATCATCCGGCTGACATTGGACAAAATTTGAAATGGTGTAATGTCAATCATTAGATCGCAGCCTAACGTCGGAACACCAATTCGGTAAAGCGATTCAGATTGCCTAGTTTGAGCAGACGCTCATGCTTCTTCGCAGCAGCAATCTCTTCGGCAAACGTGAAAGCTGGCGCAACAACACGCTCGGTCATCTTAAACCCGCGCGGACGGGCAAAAACGGCTCGATACTCACATTGTTCTGCGAAATCAATGTGCTTAAGAAATGGGATATTGTGGGAGTTCGTAATGTCAAGCGGGGCTTCACGATTCGGCGTGAAATAAGATACTTCTCTGTGTAGTAGTCCTGATGCATCGAGTGAAAAAGGGTGCCGTGCCGCAATCTTGCATTTCAAGAAAAAATTTTCAGGATCTCGGATTACGACGCAGGCGTCGGAATCAAATTTGACGAAAAGTTCCTCGTCTAACTGCGTTGAACAGCAAAAGGCGAAGGTGCGCTCTTGATTTATCGAGCGCAGGTAGCGCAATCGCCCAATAACACAAACACCATTATCCGTTTCGAGTGTCATGCCGTTATCCGGTGCATCAATGTGGATACCTTCAGCCTCATCGCCACGCTCTGCGTGTTCAACAGCGCGGAAATACGATAGACTACGAAAGAGCACTTCACCTTGTTGGACAAAACGTTCAGCAAATTCAATAGGGAGATATTTGTAGAGAATTCTCAATTGCTTTTAATTTTTCCTATAGCGCTAAAATTTAATTCCTTCGCGCTTGAGCAAACTGCGTTTCCAATCCAATCCGCCGGAGAAGCCGCCGAGTTTTTTGTTCGCGGCCAGCACTCGATGGCACGGAACCAAAACCGGAACCGGATTCGCCCCGCACGCGCCGCCCACGGCGCGAACGGCCTTGGGATTGCCAATCGCCGATGCGATTTCGCCGTAGCTTTTCGTCTTGCCGGTGGAAATTTTCAACATTTGTCGCCACACGGATTTTTGAAAATCCGTTTTGCCCGTCCAGTCGAGCGGCGGCAGCTTTGGTTTTTTCCCGGCGAGAACTTTTTTCAACGCCGTTTCGGTTGTGCGATGCCAACTTTTAATTTTGGCCGGAACGCCATTTGATTTGACGGCTCGCGGGGACGTTCGCCCCACCGGAAAGTTGAGTTCGGCCAGACCTTTTTCAGAATAGTGCGCGATGAATTTTCCATCGCGCGTGGAGATCGGCAGTTCGACAAAATTATTTTTCATACGATTCAACGATTTAACATTTCAATGGTTCACGAGATTCAATGATTCCGCACAAAAACGGAAATCACTCCGAGCAAAATCAAAAACAGCACGACGACGAGCAGGATGAAGCGGTTGCGCGCGACGCGCTTCTCGTAACGCATCGGGCGCAGGCCGTGGACGCCGCCGGCGGCGAGATAATTCACGAGGCGCGGATTGTTCGTCGTCGGGCGGCGGAAATGATTGCACAGGCGATGCCACAGCGCGGGCAGGTCGTATTTGCGGACGCCGAGTTCGTTGTAGCGGTCGCGCGGGTCGGCTTCGGGCTGGAATGATTTTGCGTTCACTTCTTCAAAAACCGGCTCGTGCGAAACGGATTTTGGCGCGGGCGGCGGATTTTCAATTTTTCGCGAAACAGTCGGGCCGTGAGGAATTGTCGTCGAGCGTAATTTTGGTTTCGCGGACGAACTTTGCAACTGGCCGTCGAGTTTTTTGATCTCGGATTCGAGCGAGGAAATCTGGTCGTTGAGCGTGCGGGCGCGGGCGGAAATCAAGTCAGCCGGATTCACCTTTTTTTTCGCGGCCATACGACAACCTCAATGGCGCAGCAGAATCGCGACGAAAATTCCCAACGCGCCGAGCGCGACAATCAACAGCGGCCAAGTCATCGCGAGACCGATCTTGCAAAGTTCGCCGAAACTTAAATTGGCGAACGGGGAAACAACTGGCTGCGGCGCGGATTCAGTTTCGGATTTTTTCTGCGCGGATTCTCCGGCGAGCGCGGGCAATTTCAGGCGCGCGGAATTCCATTCCATGCGCGCGTTTTCGACGATTGTCAGCGCGCGCGTCAGTTCCATTTGAAAATTTTCCTTCGTCCACGTTTCGTCGCGGACGTTCTGGATTTTTTCGAGCGCGCCACGGAAATCGGCGAGCGTTTTGATCATTTGCTCCGAATCGCGGCGGGCGTTGAATTCCGCTTCTTCGAGCAGGCCGAGTCCGCGCGTCAAATTGTGAACCATTTCCTGACGGCCGTTTTGAAATTCGAGCTGGCGGCGGCGCAATTCCTCGAGCGAGGCGCGTTCGCGTTCCAAATCTTCCTGCGCGCGTTTCAACTCGGCGAGTTTTTGCTGCGCCTCGACGACTTTGCGGTCCACCTCGTCGCGCGTCGGCGCGCGAAGCGGGTCACTCGCGGAAGTGGGCGTCGCGAACGGCGACTTGTGCGCTTGAAAATCGGTGTCTATAAATTCGGTCGCGTCGTATTCAGCCATGTGGCGACTTTAACGCCGTTGCAATTTCGTGTAAAGCGGTGTTTGCACATCAAAATTCCAATTTGTTGTAGCGTCGAGCCTGCGGCTCGAAATCGGCGCGCAGCGCCGACACTACACAATTAAATTTCGACACTGGATTTTCACTTGTCACTTTTCCGCGCGAGTCCTAAAGTGTGTCGTCGGCCAGCGATGATTTTTAGAAATGATTGAATTGATTCAAGTTTCGTATAGTCCGTTCTGCATTGTCCAGCGGCGCATCTTGGAATTCGCCGGTGTCCGCTTCAAAATCACAAATGTCCCGAATCAAGACCGCTCGCTCATCTGGAAACTTACGAAGCAACGCTATTACGGCGTGCCGACAATCCGCGACGGCAGGAATGCGATCTTTGAAATCGCCGACGATTCGCAGGTCATCGCGAAATATCTCGACGAAAAATTGGAACTTGGATTATTCCCCGCAAAATGGCGCGGCGTCCAAACCGTCCTGTGGAAATTCATTGAAAACGAAATCGAGGGCGCGGCGTTCCGGCTCAACGACATTTATTGGAAGGAAAATGTTCCGACGGCGGAGCAATTGCAATTCCTACGGTTCAAGGAAAGAAAATTCGGGCGCGGTTGCATCGAGCAATGGCGCAAGGATCAAAAAATCTGGCTCAAGCGTCTGGAAGAATTGCTGATTCCTTTTGAAATCATTTTGACCCACCAGAAATTTTTACTGGACGACCAGCCGCGCTTTGTAGATTTCGATCTGTTCGGGATGCTGGAAAATTTTCTTTATTCCGGCCATTACAAATTGCCCGCGCGCCACAAACAAATCCAAAAATGGCATCGCCGCATGGCGGAAATAAAAAACAAGGCTTAACCACAAATGGACGTCCGTGGTTAAAAATGCTTTCCGCGATTCAAAAATGGGGAAGCTTCGTGCGTTTTTCTCACACGGTTTTCGCGCTGCCGTTCGCGCTGGCGGCGATGCTCGTGGCGGCGCGCGACAATCGCGGCTGGCCGGGTTGGAAAATTTTCGGGCTGATTCTTGTCGCGATGGTTTGCGCGAGAACTTGCGCGATGGCGTTCAATCGAATTGTGGATAGAAAATTTGACGCGCTCAATCCGCGCACGGCGAAACGTCATTTGCCCAGCGGAGAAATTTCCTTGTTCAGCGCCATTTCACTTTGCGTTTTGTCGGCGGCGGGTTTGATTGCCGCGAGTTATTTTCTGAATCCGCTTTGCTTTTATCTTTCGCCAGTTGCGCTCGCGATGGTCTGTTTTTATTCGCTGACAAAACGGTTCACGGATTACACGCACGTTTTTCTGGGCATCGCGCTCGCGCTCGCGCCCGTCGGCGCGTGGCTCGCCGTCAAAGGCGCGAATGTTTCGACTTTGGAAATTTTGCAGATGACCACGCTCGCGTTCGCCGTGATTTTGTGGCTCGTAGGCTTCGACATCATTTACGCGCTGCAAGATTACGAGTTCGACAAGTCGCACGGCCTGCGCTCGCTCGTCGTCGCGTGGGGGCCGAAGAACGCGCTGGCCGCCGCGTTTCTTGCGCACATGGTCATGTGCGGACTGCTGCTCGCGTTTGGTTTGCTTTGCCGTTTTCGCTTCGCGTATTTGATCGGCTGGTTCATCATCGTCGGCTGCCTTGTGCTGGAACACTGGATTGCGCGCCGCCGCAGTTTGAACTGGATCAACCTTGCGTTCTTCCGCCTCAACGCGCTCGTCGGCGCGGTTTTTCTGATTGTCGTCGCGGCGGAAGTGATTTTTCAGGGCGGATTCAAGTTGCACTGACGTTTGCAAATTAAACTTTTCCATCCAGAGGCATCTCCTTAAACTTGGATTCAAATCAGCATTCACCTTAAATCCTTTGGAATTGGCATCGTCGCAGGCGCGGCTGCGATGTTCGTCTTTTGCGTCGTTTTATTGTTCGTGGTGGCGTGGATTATGAACAATCTCGAAAATACAGCCAGAATTGGCAAAGCTCCGTCATTTTGTCCTGCGGCTGGCGACGAAGCCGCAACGCAATTGCTCACACCAATCCGCCAGAAATTCAACGTGCCGGCGATGGCGGTGGCGGTGGTGACAAGCGATGGAATTAAATTTGCCGGCGCAGTTGGCGTTCGCAAACGCGGCACAGAAATCCCAATCGGACTCGACGATCTGTGGCATCTTGGTTCGGACGGAAAGGCGATGACCAGCACTTTGATCGCGCGGCTGGTGGAACGCGGGCAATTGAAATGGGATTCGACGCTCGCTGAAATTTTCCCCGACCTTGCGCCGCAAATGAACCCGGAATTTCAGAAAGTCACATTGCTCCAATTGCTTTCACATCGCGCAGGTCTGCCGGCAAATCTTAATCTCGCCGACTATCTTGGAAACGACGTGGAATCTTTGCGGTTGCGCGCGGTGCGCGAGGAACTTGCGAAGAAGCCGCAAAGCGCGCCGGGCAGCAAATATGCGTATTCCAATCTCGGTTACATCATTGCCGGAGCCGTTGTAGAAAAAATCACAGGCGAATCCTGGGAAAACGCCATTTCAAATGAAATTTTCAAACCGTTGCAAATGAAATCCGCCGGCTTCGGCGGCACGGGAACGCCGGGACAAATTGACCAACCCTGGCCTCACACCGACGATGGCAAGCCGACTGCTGAAAACGGTCCCGACATGGACAATCCACCTGTATTGGGGCCGGCTGGCCGCATTCATTGTTCGATTCAAGACTGGGCCAGATTTGTCCAAGACCAATTGCGCGGCGCGCGTGGCGAATCCGGGACGCTGCTCAAACCGGAATCGTATCAAAAACTGCAAACGCCGCCCTTCGGCGGCGACTATGCGCTCGGCTGGAACGTGGTTCAACGCAGTTGGGCTGGCGGCAAAGCCCTTAATCACGGCGGCGACAACACGATGAATTTTGCGAACGTCTGGGTCGCGCCGAACAAGGATTTTGCCATTCTCGTCTGCGTCAATCAAAGCGGCGACAATGCATTCAAGGCAAGCGACGAAGCAGTTGGCGCGATGATTGATTTGATCAAAAAGCAGAATCAGTCGAAATAGAATCGGACAAATCTCCGGTTAAACTTTCTTTTCCAAATTCGCGCGCGCTGCTATTTTGTCTTCGTGAATTTTTTCATTCAACGCAGCGAACTGCGCGACATTTACGAAAAAGTCGTCGCGGGCGAACGCATTTCCGAGGCTGACGCGTTGCGACTGTTTGAATCGAAAGATATAAATGCGCTCGGCGCCATCGCGGATTTTGTCCGGCAGAAAAAAAATGGAAACCGAGCGAGCTACATTATCAATCGCTACGTCAACTACTCGAACTACTGCATTTTGTCCTGCCAGTTTTGTTCCTTCTCGCGCAAGAAACGCGACGCCGACGGCTTCCAGTTTTCCATCGAGGAAATTGTGGATAAGGCAAAAGAAACATTGAAGCTCGGCGCGACGGAAATGCATATTGTTGGCGGATTGCATCCGTCGCTACCGTTCAGTTATTACACGGACATGCTGCGCGCGTTGAAAAAATTGGATTCGCGCCTGCAATTAAAATGCTTCACCGCGATTGAAATTTTGCACCTCGCGTGGCTCGCCAAAAAATCCGTCGTGCAGACGTTGATTGAATTGAAGGAAGCCGGACTTGATTCGCTCACCGGCGGCGGCGCGGAAATTTTCCGCAAAGACATCCGTTCAGCGATTGCAAAAGGAAAAGAATCCGCCGAAGAATATTTGGACGTGCATCGGCAATGGCACAAGCTCGGCCAGCGCAGCACTTGCACGATGCTTTACGGCCACGTCGAAAGCCTCGCCGACCGCGTGGATCATCTGCGGCAATTGCGCGCATTGCAGGACGAGACGCGCGGCTTCGTCGCTTTCGTGCCGCTCGCGTATCAGCCGCAGGACAACGACATTCCCGTCGAGCACGCGCCGACCGGATTCGATTCGCTGCGCACGATTGCCGTCAGCCGCATTTATCTCGATAACTTTCCGCACATCACCGCGTATTGGGTCGGCCTCGGCATGAGACTCGCGCAAGTCGCGTTGAGCTACGGCGCGGACGACATTCACGGCACGATCATCGAAGAACATATTTTTCACATGGCTGGCGCGACTTCGCCGCAATTGCAGACCGAAACGGATATGATCAAAGCCATCCGCGAAGCCGGACGCACGCCGGTGCAACGAAACACTTTTTACGAGCCGATAAAAATTCTGGAAAATTCTGCACCTGCTGAAATCAAAGAAAATTCCGTGCGCTCAAAAATGCTGGAAGAAAATCTGGCGACGGCATGAAATCGAAAAATTCTTATTTGCCCACGGCTGCAAACGGGTTTAATCTTTTGCCATGAGCCGCGAAGCCATCGTTGCCAAAATTGAATCGCTGCCGGAAGAATCCCGGAAACAGCTTCTGGCATTTCTCAATTTTCTGGCCGACCAATCGGGCGAATTGACGCAATCCGCCAAACCTTCCGGTTTCAAATTCAACTGGGCCGGCGGCCTCGCCGGCCTCGGCAAGGAATTCACCGCCGTCGAATTGCAGCACAAGGCAAACGAGTGGCGATGAGCTTTTTGGTGGACACAAATGTCTTCCTCGAAATCCTGCTCGACCAGCCGGGCCGCGCGAAGTGCGAGCAGTTTCTGGGACAAAATCCTGGCTCGTTGGCCATCGCGGATTTTTCACTTCATTCGATCGGTGTCATCGCGTTGCGCCGCCAACAAACAAAACTATTTTCCGATTTTCTGGCCGATTCACTTCCGAATCTGGAATTGTTGCATCTGGATCGCATCGGTTATCCGGCGGTGACGCGCGCGGCGGAACTTTTTGGTCTGGATTTCGATGACGCTTATCAATTCACCGTCGCGAAAGCGCACGGATTGGCAATTGCCACGCAAGACCAGCATTTCGCACGGGTAAAAAAAGAAGTGGAAGTCCGGTTTCTTTAAGACAGTCTTTCGCCCGTGAATTCCTCCGAAGAACCAAAAAAATTCCGCGTCGGCTCGGTGAGTTACCTGAACGCCGTGCCGCTCACGCGCGGCATCGAGAGCGAACTCATTCTCGCCACGCCCGCCAAGCTCGCCGAAATGCTCCGGCGCGATGAACTGGACGCCGCGCTCGTCAGCATCACCGAGGTTTTGCTCAACGACCGTTACGACATTCTGGATGACATCTCCATCGCGTCGCTCGGCGAAGTTTATAGCGTAATTCTCGCGCACAAAAAGCCGCTCGAAGAAGCGCCGCAAATTTTCTGCGACACTGCGTCGCTCACGAGTGTAAATCTGCTGAAAGTGCTGCTCGCCGAGAATAATTTATTTCCAAAATTTGTGCCGCTGGAAAATTACGAAGCCGCGTCGGAAAAAGATTTCGTCCTGCTCATCGGCGACCGCGCGATTGATTTCCAGCGCGCGCCGCACACGCACGAGATTTTTGATCTCGGTTGGGCGTGGACGGAAATGACGAATCTGCCCTTTGTTTATGCGGTCTGGGCATTGCGGCGCGGAATTGAGAACAAGGAATTGCGCCGCGAACTGCGCGAGGCAAAAAATTTCGGCATGGAAACGCTGGAATACGTCATCGGCAGCCGCGAGGAATACGACGAGGATTTCCGCCGCGATTATTTTGAGTGGAACATCCATTACCATCTCGCTTCGGACGAAAAGCGCGGCATCGAGAAATTTTGCGAGCTGCTGACCAAACACAATCTCGGTCCAGTGTTCGAACCAAAATTTGTTTCCTAACTTTCCTTTTCCAGCTTCGCCAGCGTCTCTGGATCACGCACATCCACCCAGCGGCCTTGGATTTCCAAGCCCGCCAGCTTTTTCCCGCTGGCGATGAGCGCGCTGATGGCGTCGGTCAATTCGTATTCGCCGCGCAGAGATTTTTGCAGGCACGCCGTGAATTCAAAAATTGCCGGGCGAAAAATATAGATGCCCGCGTTATACCACGCCGGAACGCCGGGCTTGAGCCAGCCGTCGCGCCGCAATTGCTCCAACTGTTCGCGCGACGGTTTTTCCACGAGCCGTTTCAGGCAGAACTGCTCGTCGAAAAAATTCAGGCCGCCCTTCGTCACGTCCTCGCCGGGCGTGACGGTGATGACGCCCGCGAAATCGCCTTCGCCAAAACGCCGGAGCATCTGCGGATACGTTTCCGGCGCGACGAGGATGTCGCCGTAAGTCAGCAGAAACGGCGAGTCGCCGACAAAATCTTTCGCGATTTCCGGCGCCTTGCCCGTGCCGTCCTGGATGAGCTGCCGGCCAAAGGAAATCTGCGCGCCGAATTTTTTGCCGTCGCCGAAATGATTTTCGATCACGTCCGCGCGCCAGCCGGTGACGATGAAAATCTCGCGGACGCCCGCCGCGACGACGCCCGCGACGATGTGTTCGAGGATCGGCCTGCCCTGCACGCGGAGCATGGGCTTGGGCAACTCGCTGGTGAGTTCCCTCATGCGCGTGCCTTTGCCGGCGGCGAGGATGACGGCTTTCATCAGGAATTTTTCCGACGGGATTTGGGGAGTTTGATTTGTTTTTCCAAGCCAAGGGTCTCACGCAGTGCCAGCCGGACTTTTTTACAACTATGCATCGCGACCACCATCTGCTCGCGGGTAGCCGTCTCGCCGGGATAACGAAAAGCCACGGCAAAGGGATTCAAGAATGCAAGGGCGGGACGCAGCGGTTCAAGCATCGGCTCGACCGGCAGCAGAAATTCCAACAGTTGCGTCAAATCGTGGGATTTGGGAAAAAGAATTCCCACATCTTGCAACCGGGCCTTCAAATATTTTTCAGCACATTGCTGGGCATGGAAACAGACGGTGTCGAAGATGGCCGGACGATTGCGCACGCGCGCCAGGCGGGTCACCACCTCAAAATCGCCCTCGGCTTTTTCCACCCATTCACGCGCGAGCGACGTCATAAAGCACCTGTCCTTTTTCCATGATCTCGCGCATGAAACCGTCGCCCAGCCTGACGCGTTCGCGGACTTTCGCGGGAGTGCGGACAATCAAGTCCATCGGAAAATTGCGCTGCAAACGCAAGTCAATCTCAACGGCCTTGTCGTGGGAACTGCCGCGAAAAGGCATGATCACCAGCAAATCCACATCCGAATCTTCGCCTGGCCGTCCGTAGGCGTGGGAGCCGAACAAAATGATTTTCTGCGGGCGAAATTCCCGCGCCACTTTTTCCGCGAAGTCCTGGATTTGCCGTCGTAAAATCATTTCATGGCATTCTGGACGTTAATCAAAACTTCGTCAACTTTTCCGGCGGCGGGGATGACGGCTTTCATTTCAACGACAGATGAACACAGATGGACGCGGATGAAAAATAAAATTTCAGATTTGCTGCGGGCAATAAATTTTTAGCCACGGATTGAACACGGATGAAACACGGATTTTTTAATACCAGACACCAAGCCAGTAGCAGTGGGAAACCCCTAATCAATTTTCCAAATTTTATTGTATGCAGTTTTAGCCAATTCAACGGCTCTTTCCTGCACACGTTTTTCATTCCAAGAAGAAGCTGCATCGCCATATTTTTCAACGAATTCTCTGACGAATGGCAACCGCTGGACTTCTTTTGAAAACTCGCCTTTCAATAATTTAATTTTCTCGTCTGGAGATTTATTCTGAAGTTTGCCGTTCGTTTTGAAGTAAAGCGGCATCAGGTTTCCGACATTGTTGACCCATTCAGACGTGATTTTGCTTTTGGAAGCACCCTCTGGTTTTTGGGGCATGAAATGTTCGATATTGTAGTTGCGACGCTTCAAGACTGGATCGGGATCAAAAATTTTCGGGCCTTGTTCTGTGTCAACTCCACAACTATTGAATCTGTCAAAAATATACGCGAGCAAACCTAATGAATCGGGATAACTCAATTCTTTGAATCGAGATATAAACTCATCTTCGCTGGCAAGTTTGTCTTTGTGTTTTAATTCAGCAAAACTGTATGCCGACTTTTGTAAGAGTTACGCGGACTCGACGGATTTAATAAAGACCACGCAGAAGCTAATTGCCACATAGTTTTATCCAGCCAGATTAGATCAAACGGCAGATCGGGCGTCAACCATCGCTAAAATGATTTCGTCCCGAAGGGACAATCGGAAATTAGCCAGCTACGAAGTGGCTGGAAACCACGCCCACAAATTATCGCGTCCTGAAAGGACGCAGGAAAACATTCACACAATTCCATCGTGCCTTGCGGCACGAAAATTATTTTTCCAACGTCAACCAGCCACTTCGTAGCTGGCTAATTTCCATTCGTCGCGTTGCGACTTGGCGGCTTTGCACCTTTGCGTTGGAAAAATCCGCGTTCAATCCGTGTTTCATCCGTGGCTAAAATAAATTTCATTACGCAAACAGCTTAAAACTTCGTCAACTTTTCCAGTTCCTTCACGCGCTTTTCGATGTCGGCGCGTTTGATTTCGGTCGTGCGCGTCAGGCCGAATCCTTCGCAGCAGAACGACGCGGTGACACTGCCGTAAATCATCGCGCGCCGGATGTTCGCGTCAATCGCGCCCTTGGCCGTCGCCAAAAATCCCATCATGCCGCCGACGAACGAATCGCCCGCGCCCGTCGGGTCAACGACTCGGTGCAGCGGATACGCCGGGCAGATGAAAAATCCCTTCGGCCCGGACAAGATCGAGCCGTGCGAACCTTTCTTGATGATGACGTATTTCGGGCCGAGCTTGTGGATTTTCTTCAACGCGGCGAAGACGTTGTCTTCCTTCGTGAGTTGATGCGCCTCGCTGTCGTTGAGCACGAAGCCGTCAATGCGCGGCAGGAGCTTCAGCAAATCATCGAGCGCGATGTTCAGCCACAAGTCCATCGAGTCGGCCACGACGAATTTCGGCTTCTTCATCTGGTCGAGCACGCGATGCTGGAGCGCGGGCGCGATGTTGCCGAGCAGGACGAACTGGGAATTTTGATAGGACGCGGGCAGCACCGGCGAAAAAGTTTCGATCACGCCGAGTTCGGTCAACAGTGTGCGGCGATTGTTCATGTTCAATTCATATTCACCCGACCAATGAAACGTTTTGCCCGGCAATGTTTGCAGACCTTCGAGATCAATTTTGTGGCGGCGATAAAGCTCGATGTATTTCTTCGGAAAATCTTCGCCGACGCCACCGACGAGTTTCACCGGCGAAAAAAAACTCGCCGCGACCGCCGCGTGACTGGCCGAGCCGCCGAGCAGACGCGGATTTTCCGCGTTCGGAGTTTTGATGGAATCGAGTGCGGTCGTGCCGACAATTAAAACGCTCATGCTAATCTTTTACAGGGTTGATGGTTTCTACGCCGACAAAGTCTTTGGTGTTTTCAGTCACGATTTCGAGATTATTTGCCAGCGCGGTCGCAGCGATGATGCTATCGCGCACGGGCAAAGGCCGTCCAGCTTTCGTGATATAATTTCCCCACGCGAGCGCAGCAGCGGTGTCAAACGGAAGCACCGGATAATCTTCAAGGATTTCGTTCAAAAAAACTTCCAGTTGCGCCCGTCGCCGGCTGCGTGGAAGCATTTCAATGCCTTGTGAAATTTCCGCAATCGTCATCGAGGCGATGGCGATCTGCAATTGATGCTGGACAATCCAGTTACGCACGCGCGGATGCGTTTCCTTGCACAGCAAATTGGTGTCCAGCAAATATCTCATTTGAAGCGCGAAGGAGAAACCATTTCGCGGGACGGTTTGACCAGCCCGGCGAAAGCATCAAGGTAGTCGGCGAGCGGGCGGCGCGGCGATTTGCGGATTTCAAACCGCCGGACAATTTCCGGCACGCCGACGCGCAACGCCGAACGCATCACGTCCGCCTGGCAGAGGCGTGTCTTGCGCGCAGCCGTCTTGATCAGAGATTTTAATTCGCGATCAACCGGAATCGGAACAATTGGCATGGCAATCTTCATAGTAAATCACTATAGACGGTTCAATCCAATTGGCAAGGATTTTTAATGGCCGCCCTTGCCTTTTTGAATCAATTCAATTTCGTAACCCTCCGGCGCGTCAACAAAGGCGAATGTTGTGCCGCTGGAACTCGTCGTCGGGCCGTCGGAAAATTTCAAGCCAAATTTTTCCAAATGTTTTTCAAATTCGTCGAGACTTTCGACTTCAAACGCAAGGTGCGTCAAATCCGGCTGGCATTTCACGGGTTCGCTGCCGGGAAAATGACACAACTCGATCAATTCGTCGCTGCCGTCCGCCTGCATGAAAACCAGTTCCGATCCGCGCGGGGATTTATGTCGTTTTACTTCGGCGAGGCCGAGGACATCGCGGTAAAATTTCACCGTGCGTTCGAGATCGTTCACGCGGTAGCGCGTGTGCAGCAATTTTCCAACTTTCATGCGCGGAATTTACCGAAAAGTTTTCACAGAAGCAAACAAAGGGAACAAAGCAAAAAAAGCAGAATCTTGAACCAGAAATTCTTTGTTCGCTTTGTTGCCTTCTGTAAATTATTTTTGAGTTATGGGCAAACGACGCGAAGCGCGCGAACGCGCGGTGCAATTTTTGTTTCAGCACGACCTGAACCCGCCGGAAAATCTCGAACTCGAGCTGGCGCAGTTCTGGAATTCCCAGCGTGCCGCCGCGATCGAGGACGAAAAGGGCGCGTCGCATTGGGGCGAAAAATTTGAATTGCCGCCGCCGACAGTTGAAGAAGCTGAAACACGTTTGTTCGCCGAGCCGCTGATTCGCGGCACGCTGGAACATCGCGACGCGATTGACGAAAAAATCAAAAGCCACGCGAAGAACTGGGATTTCCATCGCATAGCCGCCGTGGACCGCAACATCATGCGGCTCGCGATTTACGAAATGCTGCATCGCCAAGACATTCCGCCCGTCGTCAGCATCAACGAGGCGGTGGACATCGCCAAAAAATTTTCCACTCAGGACAGCGGGAAATTTGTGAACGGGATTTTGGACAAAATTCGGGGTGAAATTCTCCGTCCGGCGCGCGAGGTAAAATGAAGTTCGCCGATTTACATCTGCACACTTTTTTTTCCGACGGAACTTTTTCGCCGGAAGAACTGGCCGGTCACGGCGCGCGGCTCGGCTTCGCGGCGATGGCGTTGACGGATCATGATTCGGTCGAAGGCTGCGCGCGTATGACCGTGGCGTGCGATGCCGCGGGGATTGAATTCATTCCCGGCACGGAACTTACCGCCGAACTTGGCGACACGGAACTCCACTTGCTCGGTTATTTTCTCGACACGCACAATGAAAAGTTGCTGACGGAAATTTCCAAGTTCCAAATCGTCCGGCAAAACCGCATTCACGAAATGGTCGCGGCCATCAACAAACTCGGCGTGCCGCTCACCGCCGAAACGGTTTTCGCGCTGGCGAATTGCAAATCGCCGGGACGCCCGCACGTCGCGCGCGCGCTGGTGAAGGCCGGACTCGTCGCGAATCTTGACGAAGCGTTCGAGCGGTTTCTTAAAAAAGGCCGGCCCGCGTGGGTTCCGAAGGCCAAGATGTCCGCGCTCGAAGGCATGGAACTGATTCATCAGGCGGGCGGACTCGCGGTGATGGCGCATCCGGGTTTGAATCGCACGGACGAAATCATCCCCGCACTCGTGGACGCCGGGATGGACGGCATCGAATGTTTTCATACGAAACATTCGACCGCGACTTCGGAGCGTTATCTGCAGATCGCGGAGAAATATAATCTACTCGTGACGGGCGGCAGCGATTGCCACGGCTTCAGCAAAAACAAACCGCTCATCGGCACGGTGAAACTGCCTTACGAATACGTTGAGAAGATGAAGGCGAAAGTGGCGGAGCGAAAACTGGCAACCACGAATGGACACGAATAAACACGAATCTTTTCGACACGGATTTCACGGATTAACACAGATTCAATCCGTGAAAATCTGTGTAATCCGTGTCAAAAGTTTTTCTTATCTGTGTTCATCTGTGTTTATCTGTGGCTAAATTTCCATGGGACTCTTCGACAAATTCAAAGCCGGCCTTGCCAAGACGCAGGCCAAGCTCACGCACGAAATCAAGCGCATCGTCACGCGCTCGCCGAAACTCACCGGCGAATCCATCGAAGAACTCGAAGCTGCGCTCATCGCCGCCGATCTGGGCATGGCGATGACGGAGCAAATCATTTCCACCGTCAAAAAAAATTACGAATCACAGGGCGGCGCGGGTCTGGATTTTCTGGCGATTGCGCGCGGCGAGATTGAAAAAAGCCTGTCGTCCAACAAAAACGAATTGGTGAAAGCGCCGAGCGGTCCGACGATTGTTTCCATTGTCGGCGTGAACGGCACGGGCAAGACGACGACGAGCGCGAAGCTCGCGCATTTCATCCAGTCGCAGAAAAAAACCGCGCTGCTCGCCGCGTGCGACACGTTTCGCGCGGCGGCGATCGAGCAATTGAAACTCTGGGGCGCGCGCTTGAAGATCGAAGTCATCGCCAGCGCTTACGGCGCAGACGCGGCATCCGTCGCGCACGACGCCGTCACCGCCGCGCAGGCGCGCCACGCGAATTACCTGTTCATTGACACGGCGGGACGATTGCACACGAAGCACAACTTGATGCAGGAGTTGCAAAAATTACATCGCGTCATCGGCAGGCAACTGCCCGGCGCGCCGCACGAGGTGTTGCTCGTGCTCGACGCGACGACCGGCATGAACGCGCTGAACCAGGCGCGCGAGTTCAACAAGATCGTGCCGCTGACCGGCCTCGTCGTGACGAAGCTCGACGGCACGAGCAAAGGCGGGATGGTCGTGGCGATCCAGAAGGAACTCGGCCTGCCCATCAAATTCATCGGCCTCGGCGAGCAGCCGGACGATTTGCAGCCCTTCGACGCGAAGCAGTTCGCGCAGGCGTTGTTTGAGGAATGAAATTTATATTAGCCACGGATTGAACACGGATTGAACACAGATTTGTGAAATCATAATATGCGTCAACAATTCTCATGCACGGTGGAAGCTAATGATTTGGGAAAACGCCAAGTTTTAACGGGGACAGACCCAGTTGCTTTGCAAAAACAAGCGGATGCAATTGGACGCACTTGGCAAGCCGAAGCCGCACTTGAGCAAGTCCGAAATATTCTTCGTGCAACGCTAAATAAGAAACACGAAATAAATTGGGATTGGCAAAAAATTAAATACAAAAATTCTTATCCAAAACCGAAACCAAACGAATTTTACAGCCACGAACCGCAACCCGCTGACTCCAAGTATAAACCTGAACTGCTTATTTTTGACCGACTCGTTAAATCACGGGCAGAGCAAAAAATTCAGACGGCTCATAATCTTTATCTTCAAGAACACACCGCTTGGGAAAAAGCACGGCAGCAAAATCTCGCGGACATTGAAGAATGGAATGTCGCAGCCACAAAATTCCAACAGCAGCAAGACAGTGACATTGCAGCCATTGACAAGCAAAAGGCCAACTACGAATCTTTGCAACCAAATGCAATTACTGCTTATTGCAAACTTGTGTTGTCAGCATTAAAATATCCTGACAATTTTCCAAAAGAGTTCGATCTTCAATATGTTCCCAGCACAAAAATTCTCGTTGTTGACTACGCGTTGCCTGACCCCGAAAAACTGCCCAGCGTCAAAGAAGTAAAGTATGTTAAGGCGAAAGATAAATTTCAGGAAATGTCTTTATCCGAGGCCGAGTCAAACCGACTTTACGATGATACTCTCTACCAGATTTGTCTCCGAACAATTCACGAACTTTTCGACGCTGATGCAGTTGGCGCATTGAGCGCAACTGTTTTCAATGGTTGGGTTAGGTCAATTGATAGAGCCACCGGCAAGGAAGTCAACGGATGCGTGATTTCAGTCCAAGCCAAAAAAGAAGAATTCCGAGAAATAAATCTAAATCAAGTCGAAGCAAAAGCTTGTTTCAAAGCTCTAAAAGGTGTGGGTAGTTCGCAATTGCACAGCCTCACACCTGTCGCGCCTGTCTTAAATATCAGTCGTGAGGATGAAAGATTTATTGCTTCCAAAGAAGTTGCGGGACAACTCGACGAACGATTCAATCTTGCTGCGATGGATTGGGAAGATTTTGAGCAATTGATTCGCGAGTTGTTCGAGCAGGAATTTAACAAAAACGGCGGTGAAGTAAAAGTGACGCAAGCCAGCCGAGATGGCGGAGTGGATGCAGTTGCTTTTGATCCTGACCCAATTCACGGCGGAAAAATTGTGATTCAGGCAAAACGATACACAAATACTGTCGGTGTCGCAGCAGTGCGCGAATTATACGGAACGGTTCTCAACGAAGGCGCGATGAAAGGAATTTTAATTACAACCGCCGATTACGGCCCGGATGCTTACGAATTTGCCAAAGGCAAGCCGCTCACATTGATGAATGGAGCAAATTTGCTTTATCTGCTCGAAAAACACGGACACAAAGCAAAAATTGATATTGTTGAAGCAAAAAAGATTTTGGGCGAGAAGCCATTTTGATTTTTGCATCTGTGTTTCATCTGTGTTCAATCCGTGGCTAAAAAAGATTCCCAATTCATGCGCCTCGCCCTCCGGCTCGCCCGGCGCGGCTGCGGCGCGACTTCGCCGAACCCGATGGTCGGCGCGGCGCTGGTAAAAGGCGGAAAAATCATCGGGCGCGGCTGGCATCGGCGCGCGGGTTTGCCGCACGCGGAAATCGAGGCGCTCCGCGACGCGCAAAAACGCGGCCACTCTCCGCGCGGCGCGACGCTTTACGTCACGCTTGAACCGTGTTGCACGCACGGACGCACGCCGCCTTGCACGGAAGCAATTATTTCCGCCGGAATAAAAAAAGTCGCTGTCGGCGTGACCGACCCGAATCCGAAACATTCCGGCAAAGGTTTCAAAATTTTGCAACGAGCCGGGATTGAAGTCGTTCACGGAATTTTGGCTGACGAATGTGAGAAGCTGAATGAAGCGTTCAACTACTGGATTATTCATCGCACGCCGTTCGTCACGGTGAAAGCGGCGATGACGCTGGACGGAAAAATCGCCACGGCCAGCGGCGAATCAAAATGGATCACGGGTGAAAAGTCCCGCGCGCATGGAATGAAATTGCGTCGAGGCAGCGGCGCGATTCTTGTCGGTATCAACACGATTTTGGCTGACAATCCGAGTCTGACATTTCGGCCAGTCCAAAGTCCAAAGTCCAAAGTCCAAAACCGGAAACAACTTCGTCGGATTGTTTTGGATTCGCAGGCGCGAACGCCGTTGAAGGCAAAAGTTGCCAGCGATGAATTTGCGGCGTTGACCACGATTGTCGTTTCAAAAAGCGCGCCGAAAAATCGCGTGGCAGCGTTGGCGAAAAAGGTGAATGTCCTTGTCGCGCCGCTGGCCAACTCGAGATTGGACTTGCGCTGGCTGTTGGAAAAGCTCGGCGCGGAAAATATCGCGAGCCTTTTGGTTGAGGGCGGCGGCGAGATGAATGCTTCGTTTTTATTGGACGGTTTTGCGCACCGCGTGGCATTTTTTTACGCGCCAAAAATTTTGGGCGGACGCGATTCGCGCAAATCGGTCGCGGGTGACGGCGTGGCAAATTTGACGGACGCGATCCAATTGCGCGAACTGGAATGGAAACGCGTTGACGAGGATTTGTTGATGACGGCGCTTGTTGTGAGCGGCAAAAGAAAGTAAAAGGCGAAAACAATTTATGTTCACAGGCATTGTCCAAGAAACGGGAGCGGTCGAAAAAATTGAATACGGCGCGAAATCCATTTTGTTGACGGTTCGAGCCAAAACTTCCGCGCGAGGTTTGAAAACTGGCGGCAGTCTGGCAGTGAACGGCTGCTGTCTGACAGCGACAAAAATTTCCGCGGGCGGGAAATTTAAGTTGGTTCAGTTTGATTTGCTGCGAGAAACGTGGCAGCGGACAAATTTTCAATTTCTCAAAGCCGGTTCGCTGGTGAATCTGGAAAGGCCGTTGCGCGCGGGCGGCGAATTTGGCGGGCATTTTGTGACGGGCCACATTGACGGCGTGGGAAAAATTTTGCGTCGGGAAAAATCGGGCGCAGATTTGGTGCTGGAAATTTCCGCGCCGAAAGAAATCCTGCGTTATGTCATTGAAAAAGGTTCGATTGCGATTGACGGAATCAGTTTGACGGTCGCGGGCGCCGGCAAAAAAAGTTTTGTGGTTTGGATCATTCCACACACTTTGAAAGTGACGGCGTTGCGTGGAAAAAAAGTTGGCGACACAGTGAATCTGGAGGCGGATTTGCTGGGCAAATACGCGGAGAAATTTCTAGTCGCGCAGAAGGAATTAGAAAATGGTGCGCATAGCAGGACTTGAACCTGCACACCTTACGGCACTACCACCTCAAAGTAGCGTGTCTGCCAATTCCACCATATGCGCAACCGCTCACAATAAACCAAGTGGTGGCGGCTTGTGCAAGCCATTTTGAATTTTCAAAAAGCCGCCGTATTCAATCGAATATCCGCTGCCAGCCGCGCCAGAGCGATGGTTGCGCGGAATTGAAATTCTGGCTGCGCTTTTTGCCGAGATCAAATTGCACAAGCACGCCGACGCTGTTGGCGCCGCGCCCGTGCGAGCGGATGGCGTCAATGCCGTAGCCGTAATCGAGCATGATTTTCCAGCGGTCGGACGGCGAGTGATACAAAATACCGCCGCCCACGCCGTTGAGCCAGTGGCCGGGCTGCGATTCGCCGGGCAGGTAATCCACGAAGGCGCTGGCGGCGTTCACGTCAATGTTCCAGCGCTTTTCCTTGTCGAGCGGCAAAAGATAATTCGCGTTGAACAGCGCAAACTGGCGCGCGCTGATTTCCTGGTAATAATATCCGGGCAGCGAGAGCGGATATTCGGCGATGAGCGGCAGAAATCCACCGAGCCGGTAGGCGCTGAAACGGTCGGCGTCCACGCTCGTCCCGGCGGTCAGGCGCGCGTAAAAACTTTGCTGGCTCTTGGGCAGCGTGTAGGCCAGCGCGGCTTCCGCCCAGAATAAGTGGGATTGCTCGTTGAACGCGCGGTCGCCGTCGAAACCATACGAGCCGGAATCGCTGCGCAGGTGGCCTTCATACCAGACGGACAATTCCATCGCCAGTGGCGGAAACAGCGTCGGCTCCACGCCGCCCCAGCGCAGGCCGGTGCGGACGCTGAAATCGCCGTGGTCGGCGGGCAGTTGAAAATTTGGCGCGGTGTCGCTGTTGCGGCTGAAAAAGGAATAATGCGCCGTGCCGCGCAGGACAAAGTTCAGCGGAATTTTGTCGCCGGGATTGAACAGGTGGTAAACGCTCGCGGAAATTTCCCCGCCGTCGCCTTCAAAAGATTCGCCCGGCAGAAATTTGCCGCCGCGAATTTCATTGTAATCGTCGCCAAAGCCGCCGCCCGCCAGGCCGATTCCCAAATCCGTGTTTGGCCCGAACAGGCTGACAAAACCCAGTTCGGAATCCAGATAAACCGGCGCGACCGCCAGCCGCAGCGTGAGATTGGTGTGCAGAAAATCCGGCTGGTTGTGATAATAAAATGCGTAGGCGGCCAGCGGCTGCTGCCCCTCGAACGCGGCGTTGTAGCCGAATTGAACCAGATCGCGCCGCGCGGGGTCAATTTGCGCGAAGGCGGGAATTGAAATCAATAGCGGCAAAAGCAAAAGCCGCTGCCCAAGTTTTTTCACGCCGCTTAAATAATGCACATCCGCCCTTTCAGCAAGTGCGAACGCAATCGCGGCTGGACACGGAAAAAAATTTCCGGCTTACTGTCGCGCCGATGCCGACGCCGAATTCTGAATTGTTAGCTAAAGCCAAAGGTCTGGGATTTTCCGACCGGCAAATCGCTCATCTGACCGGCACGACCGAGGACGAAATTCGCGCGTTGCGGAAAAAATTGAACCTCGTGCCGAGCTATCGTCTCGTGGACACCTGCGCTGCCGAATTCGAAGCCTACACGCCGTATTACTATTCCACTTATGATCGCGGCGATGACGAGGTCAAAGGCAACACCGCCAAAAAAGTGATGATTCTCGGCGGCGGACCGAATCGCATCGGGCAGGGAATTGAATTTGACTATTGCTGCGTCCACGCCGCGTTCGCGCTTAAGGAGGACGGATTTGAAACCATCATGGTGAATTCCAATCCTGAAACCGTTTCGACCGATTACGACACAAGTGACAAATTATTTTTTGAACCGCTCACGCTGGAAGATGTGCTGCACATTTACGAGCGCGAAAAATGCTGGGGCGCAATCGCGCAATTCGGCGGGCAAACACCGCTCAATCTCGCGCTCGGTTTGCAAAAGAACGGCGTTCACATCATCGGCACGTCGCCGCAAAGCATTGAAATCGCTGAAGACCGGAAATTGTTCGCGGCTATGCTCGACAAATTGAAAATTCCACAGCCGCCAAACGGTTTGGCGACTAATGCCGAAGAAGCGCTCGTCATTTCCAAGCGCCTGACTTATCCCGTGCTCGTGCGTCCGAGTTTCGTTCTCGGCGGACGCGCGATGCAAATCGTCTATTCCGACGCCGAGCTTTCGCATTACATGAAATTCGCGGTCGAAGCTTCGCCCGAACGCCCTGTGCTCGTGGACAAATTTCTCGAAGACGCGACCGAGGTGGACGTGGATTGCATCACCGATGTTGGTTTGCCAAATGGCGGCACAATTGTCATCGGCGGAATGCTGGAGCACATCGAATTTGCCGGCGTCCATTCCGGCGACGCCGCGATGGTTTTGCCGCCGCACACGCTGACGAAAAGCGTGATTGAAACCATCCGCACATACACACACGCGATGGCGCGCGAATTAAAAGTCATCGGCCTGATGAACGTGCAATACGCCGTCAAGGGCGAAAAAGTTTTCGTGCTCGAAGTCAATCCGCGCGCGTCGCGCACCGTGCCGTTTGTTTCCAAAGCGATTGGCTTTCCGCTCGCCAAGCTCGCCGCGAAAGTCATGGCCGGAAAAACCTTGAAGGAATTAAATTTCACCGAGGAAATCTGGCCGAAGTATTGGGCTGTAAAGGAATCCGTTTTTCCGTTCAACCGTTTTCACGGGCAGGACATTTTGCTTTCGCCCGAAATGCGCTCCACCGGCGAAGTCATGGGACTCGACGCCGATTTGGGAATCGCCTACGCAAAATCACAAATGGCCGCAAACTCGCCACTGCCGCTCGCCGGAAAAATTTTTATCAGCGTCAGCGACGAGCACAAAAGAGAAGTCGCCGCAGTCGCAAAATCATTTTCCGATTTGGGTTTTGAAATTGTCGCAACGAGCGGCACGGCAAAAGTTTTGGAGCAGGCCGGATTGAAAGTCCAGCGCACGTTGAAATTGCTCGAAGGCCGTCCGAACGTGATTGACCTGCTTAAGAACAAGGAAATCCAGTTCGTCATCAACACGCCGAGTGGCGCCGCGCCGCGCGAAGACGAAATCAAAATCCGCACGACGGCGATTTATTCCGGCACGCCGATTGCGACGACATTGAGCGGCGCAAAAGCCGCCGCGCTCGGCATCGCCGCGCTGAAAAAATCCGGCTACGCGGTCAAGACCGTGCAGGAATATCATTGATGGTTGTAACGGTTGCGGTGAGGCTGGCGTCAATCATTTTGTGAAACGCAAATACATCCTCTGCCTCGCGCTCGTTTTGAGCGGCACATTTTTTTCAACTTTCGCCGACGCGCAGCAAAAAAAATCGCCCGCCTTTCCCGGCGCGGAAGGTTTCGGCCAGTTCGCCAGCGGCGGGCGCGGCGGAGAAATTTTTCACGTCGCCAATCTCAACGACGCCGGAACAAATTCTTTTCGCGACGCTGTTAGCAAATCGCATCGCACAATCGTTTTCGACGTGGGCGGAATCATTCGTTTGCAGTCCAACGTCGCCGTGAGCAGCGACATTTCCATTTACGGCCAGACCGCGCCCGGCGACGGCATTTCGATTTACGGCCGTTCAGTTTCTTTCAGCGGGCAAAAAAATATCATAGTGCGATATTTGCGTTTCCGCGAAGGCATCGCCGGCGACAAGGGAAAATGTTCCGTGAATCTTTCCGGCGGCGGCGACATGATTTTTGATCATTGCAGCATCGAATGGGGACGCTGGGATTGCCTCGGCCTCACGCAAGGCAGCCACGACATCACGTTTCAGAACTGTATCATCGGCGAAGGCGTTGACCCGCAGCGTTTCGGCTCGCTTTCCGATTCCGTGACGAACATCACTTACGCGCGCAATCTCTGGATCAACAACCAAAGCCGCAATCCAAAGGCGAAGGGCAGAATCCAATACGTCAACAACGTCGTCTATAATTGGGGAGTGACCGGCCTCGTCGGCGGACATTCTGCGGCGGATCATTTTCTGGACGCCATCGGAAATTATTTTATCGCCGGGCCAAATTCGAGCGCGCGCTTCACCGGCGAATACAAGGCGACCGACCACGTTTTTCAAAAAGACAATCTCGCAGACATGGACAAGGACGGAAAATTGAACGGCAGACTTGTCGTCGCCGAAGATTTTGGCAAAGGCGAAGATGCGCCGACAATTGAAACCAATTTGACTGTCGCGCCGCAAATCGCCGTGAAAATTGAATCCGCGCAATCCGCGCTTTCAAACGTCCTCGCAAACGCCGGATGCTCGCTGCACCGCGATTCCGTGGACGCGCGTTTGATTGACGAAGTAAAATCCTTCGGCACGCGCGGAAAAATTATTCATGCTGAATCCGAAGCCGGCGGCATCGGCGAATTGAAGGAAGTTCACGCGCCCGCAAATCTCAAGGCGCTGGACGCGGAATAATTTGACGGAGCGCGCCGCTACTTCAGCCGCGCTCCAATTTTCTCGACACGCCCAATGGCTGTTTTATTTTTGCAGAGTGAAATCCGCCGCGCCAGAATTGCTCCCGCTGCTGAAGCAATACTTCGGCTTCACCTCGTTCCGTCCGCTTCAGGAAGAAATCATCCGCGACTCGCTTGCAGGCCGGGATACATTCGCGCTGCTGCCGACGGGCGGCGGAAAATCGCTTTGCTTCCAATTGCCCGCGCTCGTGCGCGACGGCCTCACCGTCGTCGTTTCGCCGTTAATCGCGCTGATGAAAGACCAGGTGGACGCGCTGCAAGCCAGCGGCATCGCGGCAACTTTTTTGAACTCGTCGCTCAACGCCAATGAATCAAGAAAACGTCTGCGCGGATTGCACAACGGCGAATTCCGCCTGCTCTACGTCGCGCCAGAGCGATTGATGCTTTCGGGTTTCTTGTCCGACCTGCAAAAGTGGAACGTAAAACTCATCGCGATTGACGAAGCGCATTGCATCAGCGAATGGGGACATGATTTCCGCCCCGAATATCGTCAGATTTCCGAACTGCGAGAACATTTTCCAAATGTTCCGTTCATGGCACTCACGGCTACGGCGACCGGCCGCGTGCGCGAAGACATCGTCAACCATTTGAAATTGCGCGAATCGAAATGTTACGTCGCCAGTTTTAATCGCCCGAACCTGACCTACCGCGTTCTCGCCAAAAACAAACCTTACGATCAACTGCTGCAATTTCTCCGTGCGCGTCCGAAGGAAAGTGGAATTGTTTATTGCATGTCTCGCAAATCCACCGAGAGCGTCGCTGCGAATCTTTCCGAGGACGGCGTGCGCGCCAAACCGTATCACGCCGGACTCACGCCCAAGGAACGCAGTTCGCATCAGGAACTTTTCCTGCGCGATGACGTGCGCGTGATTTGCGCGACCATCGCGTTCGGCATGGGCATCAACAAGCCAAACGTCCGCTTCGTCGTCCACTACGATTTGCCGAAAAATATCGAGGGCTATTATCAGGAAACCGGACGCGCCGGACGCGATGGCTTGCCGGGCGAATGTGTTTTGCTTTTCAGCGCCGGCGATGCCGTGAAACAGACGATGTTCATTGAAGAAAAACCGAATCCGCAGGAACAGCAGATTGCCCGCGAACAATTGCAGCAAATGGTTCACTACGCCGAATGCGCCAGTTGCCGGCGCAGCGAATTGCTCGCGTATTTTGGCGAAACTTTTTCTCACAATGAATGCGGCGCTTGCGACAATTGCCTTTCGCCGCGCGAAACTTTTGACGGCACTTTGGCCGCGCAAAAATTTCTCTCGTGCGTCTATCGCATCCGCGAGAAAAACGGCTTTGGCTTTTGGATGAATCATATTGCCGAAATTCTCACGGGCGCAGATTCTGAACAAATTCGCAAATGGAAGCACACGCAACTTTCCACTTACGGCATTGGCAAAGAACACAATCGCTCCAAATGGGCAGCAATCGGCCGGGAACTTGTGCGCCTCGGATTTTTGCGCCAGACAAATGAAAAATTCAGCGTGCTTGAATTAACCGATGCCGGCAAAGCGATTCTTAAATCACGCACGAAAGTAACGCTGACAAAACCCGCCGTCGTGCCCGAAATTAAAGTCGTGCCGGAAGCGAAAACGCGATATGTCGGCGAAATTTCGTGCGACGAAATTTTGTTCGAGCGTTTGCGCGAACTCCGCAAAAAGCTCGCCGACGAGCGCGATGTTCCCGCCTACATCATTTTCTCCGACGTTTCGCTGCGGCAGATGGCGCGGAATTATCCGGCAAATGAAAATGAATTTGCGCGCATCAGCGGCGTCGGTGAAACGAAGCTGCGCGAATTTGGAAAATTTTTTCTCGCGGAAATCGCCGCGCATTTGCAAACGAATCCGAAACAAATTTTCGCCGAAGAATCTTTCGCCACGCCGCAGCCCGTTCGCAAAGAAAATTTGAACGACACGACGCGCGAAACCTTGCGCCGTTTTCGCGCGGGCGAATCCGTTGAAAAAATTGCGGCGAGTCGCGGATTTGCCGCGAGCACGATTTACGGACATCTGGCGACGGCGATTGAAGCCGGAGAAAAAATTGACGTGAATGAATTGATGAACGCCGAAGCACAGGAACAAATTGCGAATGCCTTCAAGAAATTTGGTTTTGGCAACATCGGCGGCGCGCGCGAATCGCTCGGCAACAAATTTGATTACGGACTTTTCCGAATTTATCGCGCGGCCAAAAACGCGGAGCGGTTGCCGGCGAATTAATCCGCCGCGCGCAGCACGCGATAGGAATGCGTCCACGGATCAATGCGGCACGCGGCGCGGTAATCGCAAAATTCGCATGGAACCTGTTTGCCTTTTTTATACGGGCTGACGTTTGCCACGCCGCGAAAAATCGCGTTGCCAAAATCGCGCAATTGATTTTCCACGCGGTCGAGCAATTTTTCAAAATCCGCGCGCGGCAGGGCTTCGATTGAATTGGCGTAAAGTTTTCCAGCGTCGGTCATGCGATAATTGAACTGGTCACGCGCGCGTTTGGAATCCAATTTTTCCAGCGCGCCAGCGTCGAATCTTCCCGTGTGTTTGTAGGCCGTGCGGCGCGATTCTTCCGCGCCGGACAAAATTTCTTCACGCGTGCCGCCGCTTTCAAATTGGCCGCGCAAATTGACGTAAAAAACTCCGGCAGGAATTATTTTTTCCGCGCCAAAAATTCCGCGCGGGTTTTTCCAGCGCCGCAAAACGCTCAAATATGCCAGTAATTGCAATTGGATTCCGTGCTCAACGAGCAGCGCGTCCAGTTTTTTTCCGCCGGCTTTGTAATCCAAAATCAGCGCGAGGGCGTCGCCGTTTTTTTCGTCGCGCCACAAATCCACGCGGTCAATCCGGCCTTTCAACGCGAGTTTGTGTTTGCCGTCCAAATCAATTTCCAACGCGGGCGCATTTTCAATTCCAAAATCCAGTTCGGCATGCGACGGATCGAATTCATTTTGATCGCGCAGCCAGCCGACCGTGACTCCGATGAAATTTTGCAGCGACTCGGTCATCGCGCGCGCGGCGAAAAGCGATTGCGCGGATTCGCGCAGCAATCCGCCGCGAAAATTTTCCGTCAAATCGTTCGCGATTTTTCCAATCCGTTCGCGCGCCTGCGCGGGCGTCAAATCGCGCCAGCGCAATTTTTCGTTTTGGATTTCGTCGTGAAATTTTTTCAGGACGTCGTGCTGGAAACTGCCGCGTTCGCGGGCGTCGAGTTCAAAAATTTTCCGCTCGTCCGCGCGCAAACCGCTTTTGACAAAAAAGCGAAACGGACACGCGGCAAATTCTTCCAACCGGCTGACGGAAGTTTGCAAAACCGGCCCGTAAAGTTTTTCTGCGGTTGGCGGCGACAAATTTTCTTCGGGATTTGGTTCGCGCAATTCGTCCAGGGTTTTTTTGAATTCTGCGAGCGCGGGCAATTGGAACAGTTCGTCCCAATTTTTAGTTTTCAGTTTTGAATTTTGAGTTTCAAAAAGCAACGGCGCGATTTCAACCGGACTTTCGATTTCCGCCAGTTCGATTTCACTTTGAAATTCCTCAATTTCGAGCGCGGGGAAAATGTTTTGCAAATGCGCGAGGAACGGCGAAGGGTTCAACAATTTTCCACCTGCATCGCTGCGCGCAAAAGTTAAAAAAAGTTTTTCGCTCGCGCGCGTGCAGGCGATGTAGCCGTAAAAACGCTCGCGGGAAATTTGTTCGCGCAGGTTCGCGCCGAGCGGGATTGGCAATTCATCGCGGTCGGCTTCGGTCAAGATCGCCGGAGAATTTGGCGCGGCGGGGAAAATGGTTTCGTTCATGCCGAGGACGAGCGCGAGTTTCAAATCGGGATTGCGCGCGCGGTCAACCGCGCCGATCAAAACTTCGTCGAGCACGGGCGGGATCACGCCGACGGTCAGGTTCGACAAGCCGGATTCGAGAATTGGCAGCCAGTCGCGCAACGGCAATTTTTCGTTGGTAAAACCGAGTTCAAGATTCTCGAGCCACGAATTCATTTGCTCGAAAACTGTTGAATGAATTTTTGTTGAATCGTTGAATGGTTGAACGGTTGAACCGGTTTGCGATTCATCGCTCCAGTTTTGAAGCTGGCGTTCAACTTTTAATTCGTCCCAAAGTTGGCGCAAAATTTCGGCGAGTTGATTTCCGTCCGGCTGGAATTTTAACTTCGCAAGTTGCGCGTAAAAATTTTCAAATGGCGGAAGGATTTTTTTGCGGATGCTTTCAAAATTTTCATCCGGCAACGGTTCGCGCCATTTTTTTCCGCGCCAGCCGGATTCGAGCGCGGCGTTTTCGAGCCGGTCAATTTCAGTTTCTTCGGCGAGGCAAAAACCGGATTTCAGCGCGGCGAACCAGTCTTCATTTTTCCAATCAAAAGCAACGGTCCGCAATGCGCTGCGGGTTAATTCTGCGAGCGGGTGGTGCGCGACGGATTCGCGGCGGTCGAGAAAAAACGGGATTCCGTAGCGGCGAAATTCGCGGGCGAGCGGCTTGTGATAATTTTCAAGGTTGCGGACGAGAACGGCGCAATCGCGGAAACGGCTCTCTCCATTTTTTGTGCGGACGAATTTCATAATTTCGCGCGCGGCGAAAATGGCTTCGGTTTCGGCGTTGGCGCAGGAAATGACGCGGACGGAGTTTTGAGTTTTGAGTTTTGGGTTTTGATCTGGCGATTGCCAGTTGGCTTCGAGCCAGGCGAGTTCGGAATTTTTTGCGAAACGATTTTGGCCAGAATTGCGCGGGAGAATTTCGATTTCAATTTTTGCGTCGGGCAGGTTTTCAATCCGCGCGCGGCATTGTTGGAAGGATTTGCCGACGACGTTCCAGATTGAGAGCCAGGAATTTTCTTTTTTATCTGCGCCGGTTTCATCGAGGCAGAAGGCGAGCGTGGCGGATTTGCAAAAAGGAATTATGGCAGCCAGCAAATCCAATTCCTGCGGAGTCATTTCGGCGAAGCCGTCCAAATACAAATTTTGGATTTTGAGTTTTGGATTTTGAGTTGGAACAATTTCACGCAAAGCATTAGTGGCGAAATCAAGCAATTGGTTGGCGTCGTGCAAATTATTTCCAGCGAGCCATTGCGAATAATTTTCATGGAGCAGAGTCAGGTCGTTCAGTTTGTCGCGGAGTTCGGCGCGAAGATTTTTGCTTTGCGCGAGCGCACGGAGCTTGGCGGGCGTGAATTGATGCTGTTGCAGTTCGCCGAGCAACCGGCTCAATTGCTGGGCGAAGCCGGGGCGTCGCGCGCTTTTGGAAAACAGTTTTAGTTCGCGTTCGTGCCGTATAAGCAACGCGCGCAGGATCATGACGCGGCCTTCGTCGTTCAATTGTTCCGGCGGCGCGATATTCAGTTTTTCAAGGACGAATTGGGCGAGCCGCTCGAAGGAGAAAATGTTCAGCCGCGTGAAGCCGGAAATTTCCGTGTCGGCGAGCAACTGGCGTTCGAGTTGAAAGGTGGCTTGTTTGGGCGTGAGAAAAATGAGCGGATTGCCTTCGGGATTATTGGCCAGTGCGGCACGCACTTCGGCGAGGCAGCGGAAGGTTTTGCCGCTGCCGGCGGGGCCGAGGAGAAATCGCGCTTGCACGGGAAAATTTTAACGCAAAGGCGCGAAGAGGCAAAGGCGCAAAGAAAATATGTTTTTAGGTTGGACAGCTTTTGTCCAAGCTGCTGTGTTAATCATTAGCGCATGAAACGAATTCCAGAACACAACTCTCGAAAAGAAACGCAGAACAAATCTGCTTCTGATTTGAAAGGCTTTACTGAATTGGGCATGAAACGCGAAGCATTAAAATTGGCGCGTCACAAATTGAAGCAAATAAATATTACGGCAAAAGATTTCAGCGAAGCGTTGAATGCCATTTTAATTCAGGCGGACAAATGTAAATCGTGGACACCAATAATCGAAGCTGCTTACGCCCATTTGTCAAAACGCGATAAACAAACCGTGCGCTGTTGGATGCTCTACTTTTACAATTCCATCAAAAATCATGAAATTGCCAATAGATTTATTCCATCGCGTTTCACAAGTAAATGCGAGTTGGCAGAATTGGCTTTCGCAGGCGAAACGTGGATCGCATTGAATAAAATGAATGAAATGGACAAACTCGCTAAAAAACTTTTATGGGCGTTCAAAGTCGCCGAGCAGCCGATGATGCAGGCGCTTTTGGGGTGTGATAAAAAACTGAATCTAGGAAAAGCCACACAGAAAGAAGGAATCATTTGCCGTGAATGCGCGTGGAGCGCTTTAAGCGACGGATTGAAACCATCAAGAATGGTTGCAAATCTCTTCGATTGTTTAGGTGATTTAGGAGTTGCACACTTTCAACTTATGAAAATTAAAAATATTCGAGTCAAACCTCACCTCGGTGAAGCTATAAATACGATTCTAATTATCAATGTGATAAAAAAGACATTCAAATTTCGAGGAGAGTATGACGCGAGCCACGATTCGGATAATAGCTGGCATTTAGGATTTGATATTTCTTCAACAGGAAACTCCGGGAATAAATCATTAACAAATATAACAGGGATTAACGAATCATCGGTCGGTTGGTTTGGATTTCAATGCAGCCCAGATTCAGAACCTCAATGTGCAGTTTGGCTTTATTGTTCTGATGAAAACCACGCCAACCAAATTTTAGAATATCTCA
>DASXED010000019.1:0-33434 GCA_036490295.1 Verrucomicrobiia bacterium
TATGATTCCGCTGATTTTTTTTAAACATCGACTCCACAAAACTTCCAACTCGCCTAGCGCCGTTAGATTGGATTAAACTCATTGCTCAATTTTACATGATGACCAGCACGCAAATCCGCCAGTCGTTCCTCGATTTTTTCAAATCGAAGCAGCACACCATTGTTCCGTCGAGTTCGCTCATGCCGGATTCGCCGAACCTTTTGTTCACGAACGCCGGCATGAACCAGTTCGTTCCGATTTTTCTGGGACAAACAAAATGTCCTTACACGCCCGGTCGCGCCGCTGACACGCAAAAATGTATTCGCGCTGGCGGCAAGCATAATGATTTGGATGACGTCGGCCTCGACACCTATCACCACACTTTTTTTGAGATGCTCGGCAACTGGAGCTTCGGCGATTATTTCAAGCGCGAGGCGATTGACTGGGCGTGGGAACTCGTCGTGACGATCTGGAAATTTCCGCCGCAACGCCTTTACGCCACGGTTTACAATCCTGACAAATCCAAAAACGATCCGAGCGAATTCGATCAGGAAGCGTGGAACTTCTGGGCTGAAAAATTTCGTAGCGTCGGCCTTGATCCGGCGATTCACATCGTCAACGGCAACAAGAAGGACAATTTCTGGATGATGGGCGAGACCGGCCCGTGCGGTCCTTGCTCCGAACTGCACGTTGACCTCACGCCGGACGGCGACACCAAAGGCTCGCTCGTCAACAAGGGCGATGCCCGCACCATTGAAATCTGGAATCTCGTCTTCATCCAGTTCAACGCGAATCCCGACGGGACGTTCTCGCCGCTGCCCGCCAAGCACGTTGACACCGGCATGGGTTTCGAGCGCGTGACTTCCATCATTCAAGGCACAAAGAATTTTTCCGACTTCGCCAGCGCGAAAATTTCCAATTACGAGACGGACATTTTCCGTCCGATCTTCGACGAACTGGAAAAACTGTCCGGCAAAAAATACGGCAGCACGCTTCCTGGGAGCGCTGGCGTCCCGCCGGCGAGTTTGAGTAATTCAGAAACACGCCGCCGAGACGGCAGCGCTCCCAGCGCCGACACTCAACACTCAACTCTCAACACTCAACTCCCCATTGACATCGCCTTCCGCGTCATCGCCGACCACATCCGCACGCTGGGTTTTGCGATTGCCGACGGCATCCAGCCCGGCAACACCGACCGCAACTACGTTTTGCGCCGCATCCTGCGCCGCGCCGTGCGATACGGTCGCACGCTCGGCTTCCACGAACCGTTCTTCTACAAACTCGTGGACGTGCTCGCCGACACGATGGGCGACGTCTTCCCCGAAATCCGCGCGCGCAAAAAGCAGGTGCAGGAAACCATCCGCACCGAGGAAGAGGCGTTTAATAAAACTCTCGACCGAGGAATACGACTTTTCGAAAACGAATTTTTTGTAAATGCAATTACGTTTGCTGCTATCGAAGAAGGAATTTATAGTCCACGTATTGGTAAAGATTACGGAGCATACCTGGGTTGGAATGCGAATGCTGAACTGTCGAAAGACCCGGAATCGGAAGTAATAATATTTACGACTCGCGATAAAGGAGAATTGGGTAAAGCAACAATGAAAGAGCTTCGCAACGGAGCTTGGAAAAAATTCATTAAGGTTCAACCGACAATTTTGGGCAAAGATGCTTTTGCTCTTTACGACACCTACGGTTTCCCGCTCGACCTCACCGAGTTGATGGCGCGCGAACGCGGCTTGACCGTGGACAAGGACGGTTTTGAAAAGTTGATGGAAGAGCAGCGCGCCCGCGCCCGCGCCGCGCAGAAAAAAGAAGTCATTTCGCTTTCGCAAATCGAAACGACCGCGCCGACAAAATTCACCGGCTTCGAAAAATTGGAATCGCCCGCGCGCGTGCTCGAAGTCGTCAGCGTCAAAGACAAAACCGCCGTCGTGCTGGACACGTCGCCGTTTTACGCCGAGATGGGCGGCCAGGTCGGCGACACCGGCGAGTTGACCGGTAGCGGCCAGCTCTGGCGCGTCGTCAACACGCAGAAATCTGGAAATACGTTTCTGCATTTCATCAGCGAAGATGGCGAGCGCGGAAGCGCGGGTGGCAGTGGCACGGGCGTCCCGCCCGTGAGTTCCAATCCGCAAACAACGCACGGGCGAGACGCCCGTGCCACTATGCAGACGGGCGAGACGCCTGTCCTACTTTTGCCCGGCTCAACCGTCACCCTTGCGGTCGAAAAATCCCGCCGCGATGCAATCCAGCGCCATCACACGGTCACGCATCTTTTGCATTGGGCGTTGCACCAAGTTGCGAGCAAAGAGGCTTCGCAAAAAGGTTCGTTCGTCGGGCCGGAAAAATTGACTTTTGATTTCAATTCCTCGCCGCTCACGCCGCAACAAATTTCTGAAATTGAAAAATTGGTGAACGAAAAAATTTTGGAAAATGCAATTGTGAGTTGGACAGAAGTTGCGCACGCCGACGTAAAAAATCGCAAGGACGTGATGCAATTTTTCGGCGACAAATACGGCGACACGGTGCGCGTCGTCCAGATCGGCGGCCACGCCGGGAAGCTCGACGGCTATTCGATGGAACTCTGCGGCGGCACGCACACGCGCGCGACCGGCGAGATTGGTTTGTTCCGCATCACCGGCGAAAGCGCGATTGCGGCGGGCGTGCGAAGAATTGAAGCTGTCGCGGGTTTGACGGCTTACGGCTTGGCGAATGAGCAATTGCAACTCATCAAAAGTGTCGCCGGCAAAATCAATTCTCCCGTCGGTGAACTGGAAAAGAAAGTCGAAGCCTTGCTCGCGCATCAAAAAGAATTGGAAAAACAAATCAAGTCGGCGAATCATAAAGAAGCTGCCAGCAGCGCGAAAAATCTGCTCGCGAAAGTGGAAAACATAAACTCAATTCCGGCCATCATCGTCAATCTCGGCGCGGCGGATGGCGACACGTTGCAGGCAATCGCCGACGCGCTGAAATCGCAGTTCAAGGGGGTGATTGTTTTGGGCGGCGCGGCGAACGGCGCGGTCGCATTGGTCGCATCCGTCTCATCCGATTTCACCGTGAAAATTCAGGCGGGAAAAATTATCCAGACGATTGCGCCAATCGTCGGCGGCAAAGGCGGCGGCAAGCCGGACAACGCGCGCGGCGGCGGCAAGGACGCATCGAAGCTCGACGAGGCGCTCGCGAAAGCGAAATCGCTGCTCGGAAATTAACCGAGCCGCTTTTTCAATTCGTCAAGCTGTCCGTTCAACGCCTTTGGCAGATGTTCGCCGAATTTCGCGTAATTTGCCGCGACGTCATCAATTTCCTTTTTCCAGCCTTCGGCGTTCACATCGAGCAATTCCTTCAAATGCTCCGCCGTCATGTTCAAGCCGGACAAATCCAGCGCGTCGGCTGTCGGCAAATTTCCGATTGCAGTTTTCTGCGCCTTGCCGGTGCCTTCGACGCGCTCGCAAACCCACTTGAGCACGCGTGAATTTTCGCCGTAGCCGGGCCAGAGAAATTTTCCATCCGCGCTTTTGCGGAACCAATTGACGAAATAAACTTTCGGCAATTTCGCGCGGTCGGTTTTATTCGCGAACGAAAGCCAGTGCGCGAAATAATCGCCCATGTTGTAGCCGCAGAACGGCAGCATCGCGAACGGATCGCGGCGCAAAACTCCGGCCTGGCCGATGTTGGCGGCGGTCGTTTCCGAGCCGCAGGCCGAGCCCATGAAAACGCCGTGTTCCCAATCGAACGCCTCGTTGACCAATGGAATTGTGCTTGGACGACGACCGCCAAACAAAATTGCCGAGAGTGGAACGCCTTCGGGATTTTGCCAGTCGGGATCAATCACCGGACATTGCGACGCGGGCGCGGTGAAGCGGGAATTCGGATGCGCGCCTTTTTTGCCGCTGGCGGGCGTCCATTCGTTGCCTTCCCAGTCAATTCCACGCGCGGGCGCAGGCACGCCCATGTCTTCCCACCAAACGTCGTTGTCGGGAGTCAGCACGACGTTGGTGAAAATTGTATTTTTCGCGCAAGCGGTGAGCGCGTGCGGATTTGTTTTCTGCGAAGTGCCGGGCGCAACGCCGAAAAATCCGAATTCAGGATTCATCGCGTAAAGGCGTCCGTCTTTTCCGACGCGAATCCACGCGATGTCGTCGCCGAGCGTCGTCACTTTCCAGCCGGGCAAAGTCGGCTGCATCATCGCCAGATTTGTTTTGCCGCACGCGCTCGGAAATGCCGCTGCGATGTAATGTTTCTTTCCAGCGGGCGACGTGAGATTCAAAATGAGCATATGCTCGGCCAGCCAGCCTTCGCGCTTTGCGACAGTTGAGGCAATTCGCAACGCGAGACATTTTTTGCCGAGCAGCGCGTTGCCGCCGTAGCCGGAGCCGTAAGACCAGATCGAAGGTTCGTCGGGAAAATGAACGATGTATTTGTTTTTCGGATCGCCTTCGCATGGCCACGAAACGTCTTTTTGTCCGGGCGCGAGCGGCGCGCCGACGGAGTGCAGGCACGGAATGAAAGTTCCGTTCGCGCCGAGCTTGTCCAAAACGTGCTTGCCCATGTTCGTCATAATCCTCATGTTGACGACGACATAGGGCGAATCGGAAATTTCAATCCCGATTTTGCAAATCGGCGAAGCGAGCGGGCCCATCGCGAACGGAATCACATACATCGTGCGGCCGCGCATCGAGCCTTTGAACATGGCGAGCAATTTCTGCTTCATCTCGGCGGGATCGAACCAGTTGTTCGTCGGGCCGACTTCCTCTTTCGTTTTCGCGCAAATATAAGTGCGGTCTTCGACGCGCGCCACGTCGCTCGGATGCGAGCGGGCGAGAAAAGAATTGGGCCGCAATGTTTCGTTGAGCTTGATCAGCGTGCCGCTCTTGACCATCAGGTCGCAGAGCGATTTATTTTCGGCTTCCGAGCCGTCGCACCAATGGATTTTTTCCGGCTGGCACAATGCGGCCATTTCGTTGACCCAGGAGATAAGTTTTTGGTTTGAAGTCAGCGGTGTGTTCGATGCGATGCTCATGTTTTGATAAAATTTCTAAAATGGATGTCCGCGCAAGATGCCAGACGCGCGCGGATTTGAACAGTCAAAAATGCGCCAAATGGCGGCGTATTTTCATTTTCCAAAAATTAGATTTGAATTTCGCCGCAGCTTTCACAGAATCAAACTTAAGGAATATTTTCCTGAACCTTTTTGGAAATGGCATTTGGATTTTCATTTCATCCGAAGCTCATGGACGCGCTGAAGGATTATTCGGCGCAGAAATTTTCCGCCGACGCGCTGGCCGGGGTGACGGTCGGCATCGTCGCGCTGCCGCTTTCGATGGCGCTGGCGATTGCGTCGGGACTGAAACCGGAAATCGGCCTGTTCACGTCGGTCATCGCGGGAATCCTGGTGGCGCTCTTCGGCGGCTCGCGCGTGCAAATCGGCGGGCCGGCGGGCGCGTTCGTGCCGCTGCTCGCGCCCATCGTGATGCGCCACGGCCCGCAGGCGCTGGTCGTCTGCGCGTTCATGGCGGGCGTGATTTTGATCGTGCTGGGCTTGTGCAAGCTCGGCACGCTCATCAAATATATTCCATTTCCCGTCGTGACCGGCTTCACGAGTGGAATTGCCATAATTATTATGAGCACGCAAATCCGCGATTTTTTCGGGCTGCAAAACAAATTGCCGCCGGACTTCATCGGCAAATTGCGCGCGGTCGCGGAAAATTTTCATCCGAACTGGCCGACGGTTTTGCTGGCCGTGCTTTGCACGCTGGCAATCTGGTTCTGGCCGAAAAAAATCGGGCGTCATGTCCCCGGCACGATTGTCATTGTCATTTTGGCGGGGATTGCATCGGCGTTTTTTGACTGGCCGACGCAACTGGGAATGCAAACGCTCGGCACGGCGTTCGGCGAAATGCCGCGCAGCCTGCCGATGCCGCACTGGCCGACGCTTTCGTTTGACGAATGGCGCGCGCTGGTGCCGGCGGCGTTGACCATCGCGGTGCTCGGCTCCATCGAATCGCTGCTCTCGGCGGTGGTTTCCGACGGCATGATTGACGACCGGCACGACTCGAATCAGGAATTGATGGGGCAGGGCATCGCCAACATTGCGATGGGAATTTTCGGCGGAATGCCCGCGACCGGCGTCATCGCGCGCACGGCGACAAATATTCGTTGCGGCGGACGGACGCCGGTGGCTGGAATCATCCATTCGCTCACGGTGCTGGCGGTTTTGCTCGTCGCCGCGCCGCTGGCAAAAAATATTCCGCTCGCGGCATTGAGCGCAGTGCTCGTCGTCGTGTCGTTGCGCATGGGCGAATGGCATCAGTTCCGCCGCCTGAAACGCTGGCCGAAAAGCGACGCGGCGGTTTTTCTCTGCGCGTTCACGCTGACGGTTTGCATTGATTTGCCGACGGCGGTCGGGGCGTCGCTGATCCTGGCGTCGGCGCTTTTGGTGAAACGGCTTTCGGAGGCGACGCAAGTGAACGACGAAATCGCGCAGGCAAGTTCGCCGGGACAAACCGTCGCGGATAAAAAAATTCCCGAAGGCGTCATGGTGTTCCGCATTTTCGGCGCGTTCTTTTTCGGCGCGGCGGACAAACTGGAAACGTCGCTGCGCCGCGCCGGGCAGTTGCCGGAAGTTTTGATTTTGCGGATGCGCGACGTGCTGGCGCTGGACGCAACGGGATTGGACGCGCTGGAAGATTTGCTGGAGAAATTGCGGATCAAGAAAAAGGATTTGATTTTATGCGCGCCGCATTCGCAGCCGCTGTTCGCGCTGACGCGGTCGGGATTCATTGATAAAATCGGCATGGAAAACATTTGCGGGGACGTGGATGCGGCGCTTGGACGGGCGAAACAGATTCTGGCGGCGAAAAAATAAAATGACGGCTTCCCGTGCCGTTCGCTTTTGCATCGCGCCATTGCGCGCAATGTGTTAAAGATACATTGGCCATGAAACTTGCGCCTGAAAAATTCGCCGCGCGCCGCGATGAAACCGACTGTCTCGCGCGCTCGGTCGTGGCCACGCTCGCCGAGGAACCGGCGCTCGAGGCGGTGACGATTGACCGCGTGCATCAAAAAATTTCCGTCGCCACGCTTGGCAAAACCGACGTGCCGCGCCTCACCGAAAACATCGCTGGCAGAATCCAAAAAACCTACAACGTCGGACTGGCCGAACGCTGCGCCTTGTTGCAGGGAAAATCAGATTGCGAAGTTTGCGCCGCGCCGCTTTCGCCCGGCGAATTGCAAAAAATCACGATCCGCAACGAAGGTGACGCGACGACGATTGCGCGCGCGACTTGCCCGACTGCGCCGAAATTCTGGCGCTGGCGCGACCTGCCGCTGCCCAAAGTCGTCCCGCGCGAAATCGAAATCCACGACGACGACCACGCGATCAACGAATGGAAGGCGCAACTGGCCGCCGCGATTTTGTGCGGCGTTTTGGGAATCGCCGGAGCGCTTTCGCCCGCGCCGCTGAAAATTATTTTTTACGTCGCGGCGTATTTTGCCGGCGGATTTTATACCGTCGGTGAAGTTTGGGAACGATTGCAAAAGCGCGCGATTGACGTGCATTTTCTCATGCTCGCCGTCGCCGTCGGCGCGGCCAGCATCGGCGCGTGGGCGGAAGGTGCGACGTTGCTGTTTTTGTTTTCGCTGTCCGGCGCGCTCGAACATTTTGCGATGGGCCGGACGCAAAAGGAAATCCGTTCGCTTTTCCGCGACGCGCCGAAAACCGCCACCGCGCTTGATGACGCCGGGCGCGAACGCGAGGTTGCCGTGGAAAATCTTCGTCCCGGAATGAAACTGCTCATCCGGCCCGGCTCGCAATTTCCCGTGGACGGTGAAATTTCCAAAGGCGCAACCGCCGCTGACGAATCAAATCTGACCGGCGAAGCGACGCCCGTGGAAAAAAATACCGGCGAAACGGTTTTGGCGGGAACAATCAATCTTTGGGGCGCGGTCGAAATCATCGTCACCAAACCCGCCGCCGAAAGCGCGCTGCAACGCATCATCGAATTGATCAAGAACGCGCAGCAGCAAAAAGCGCCGGCGCAGCAATTCACGGACAAGTTCAGCTCCATTTACACTTACGTCGTGCTCGGGCTTTCGTTCGCGATGTTTTTTGTCTGGTGGCTGGGATTCAAGCTGGTGCCGTTTGAAAACACGGCGCAAATGCACAGCGCATTTTATCGCACGATGACGCTGCTCGTCGTTTCGTCGCCGTGCGCGCTCGTGCTTTCCATTCCGTCGGCGGTGCTGGCGGCGATTGCATTTGGCGCGCGGCACGGAATTCTGTTTCGCGGCGGCGCGGCGGTGGAAAAACTGGCGGAGGTCAATGTCGTCGCGCTCGACAAAACCGGCACGCTGACGACCGGCGAATTGCGCGTGGAAAAAATCGAAAGTTTTCCGCCCGGACGCGAAAACGAAATCGCGCGGCTCGCTTATTCGCTGGAAAAATTGTCCACGCACCCGCTCGCCCGCGCCGTGACGCGCTTTGGCAAACAGCAAAAATTCGAGCCGGTTGAATTCGAGCATTTTGAATCCATCACCGGCCACGGCTTGAAAGCGAAGCACGCCGGCGTGGAAATTTTTCTCGGCAAACGCGAATGGATAGTGGCACGGGCGTCCCGCCCGTGTGTTGCCGCAATGGAATCCGCTGAAAAAATCGAACCTCACGGGCGCGACGCCCGTGCCACTTCGGAAATCTGGGTTTCCCACGGCGGTTTGCTGGGACGAATTTTCCTGCGCGACGACATCCGTCCGCAGGCGCGCGAAGTCATTGACGAATTGCGCCGCGAAAAATTGCGGACGATTGTGCTGACCGGCGACCGGAAATCCGCCGCCGAACATTTGCGCCAACAACTGCATCTGGACGATGTGCGCGCCGAATTGAAGCCGGAGGAAAAAGTCGAGGTGATCCGCCAGTTGAGCGAATGCGAAAAAGTGGCGATGATCGGCGACGGCGTGAATGACGCGCCGAGTCTTGCCGCTGCATATATCGGCGTGGCGATGGGCGCGCGCGGGTCGGACGCGGCGCTGGAGCAGGCCGACGTGGTCTTGATGAACGACCGGCTGGAAAATTTTCTCGCGGCGTTTCGTTTGAGCCGTCGCGCGCGGGGCATCATCCGCTGGAATCTGGTGATTTCGCTCGGCACGGTCGTCGTGCTGGTGACGTTTGCGATGCTCGGAAAAATTCCGCTGACGGTCGGCGTCGTCGGCCACGAAGGCAGCACGGTGGTCGTGGTGATGAACAGTTTGCGATTGCTGTTTGGCGGGAATAAAAAATCGCAGGAGACGACGCAAGGAGTCTCTGATTGATTGAGTCTGGTTACTAAAAAATGAACTCCGAATTTATGCGCGCGGCCATCCGGCTTTCGCTGGAAAAAATGCGGAGCGATGATGGCGGGCCGTTTGGCGCGGTCATCGTCCGCAAGGGCAAAATCGTCGCGCGCGGCTGGAATCGCGTGACTTCGACGAACGACCCGACGGCGCACGCGGAGATTTCGGCGATTCGCGACGCGTGCAAAAAATTAAAAACATTCAAACTCGACGATTGCGCGCTCTACACGAGTTGCGAGCCATGCCCGATGTGCCTCGCGGCGGTTTATTGGGCGCGCCTCAAAAAAATTTATTGCGCGAACACCCGGAAAGACGCCGCCCGGATCGGGTTCGACGACGATTTGATTTGCCGCGAAATGGCGCGCCCGGTTGCGCGCCGGAAAATCTCGATGCAACAACTCCTGCGCGGCGCGGCGCTGGAAGCTTTTAGAGAATGGAAAAGCAAGCCGGACAAGGTTCATTATTAAATTTGCAGTTTGTCCGGCGGAGAGTTAGCCGAGTTTTCTTGCGAATGAATCGCAAATCGTGAATCGTGCATTCAATGATTCTCGGCACGGGCATTGACATCATTGAAGTGGCGCGCATCGCGGCTTCCTTCAAAAAATTCGGCGAACGGTTTGTGAACCGCATTTTGCTGCCGGATGAAACCGCCTACTGCCTGTCGCACAAAAATCCCGCGCCGTTTCTCGCGGCGCGGTTTGCGGCCAAGGAGGCGGTTTCCAAGGCGTTCGGCACGGGCATTGGCGCGCAACTGGGCTGGCAGGACATGGAAATTTGCAAAAAAAAATCTGGCGAGCCGTTTGTGGCCTTGCACGGCAGGGGAAAAAGACTTTTTGAATCGCGCGGTGCGAAGCGGCTGCATATCAGCTTGAGCCACACGGAAAATTACGCAGCGGCGACGGCAGTTTTGGAAGGGTGAACGTCGCGCGAAGAAAACATGATGGTGAAAATCCTCTTCGCGACCCTCGCGCGACAATTTATTTCCACGCCGCCAAAAGTCATTTTTTTAAGTCTGACACACAACGACGCACATGGGTGCAATCAACGCCATGTTTTTCAAGTTGGTCGATAAAATCTTGAGCGCAATCTTCGCCGATGACCGTTCTCATTGAGCGGCTGCCTTTTGTGAGACTGAAAGTTGCCGAAAAATGAACGTGAATTTCCGGTTTCTTAATTCCGTCGGAAACAGAAGGTTGAACGTGGATAAATGCGATTTGTTCTACGAAGATTACGATTCCGTTTTTGAGCGATATGGTTTTCATGGTTTAGTTTTTGCCCAACCATTTTTGTGCCAGCCAATTTTTTTAGGCTGGTCTGTCAGGCATGAGCATTGAAAAACAACCGCAGTGATTCTGTCAAATGCGAAATTATTTTTCCGCGCCCGCCAGAATCGTCTGAAAATGCGGCGGCTGTTCCTCGCGCGCGACGATGCTGACTTCGATTTTTTTGAACCCCGCATTTTCCAGCCAGTGATGCAAATCGCTTTCAGCAAAACCGGGACAGCGGTCGCCGTAAAGTTCCCGCGCCTTCTCGAAATTGTGTTTGAGCAAATCGAGAATCAAAATCTGTCCGCCGGGTTTCAAAATCTTGTGCGCGGCGGCGATGGCGTCCGCCGGAATTTCGGCGTGATGCAACGCCTGGCTCAAGATCACGAGGTCAACGCTGTTCGCGTCAATCGGCGGGTTTTGCAGGTTGCCGAGGCGAAATTCCAAGTTTTTCAAGCCGTTCTTTTTCGCCTTGGCCGCGCCGAACTCGACGATTTTCTCGGAGTTATCCACGGCGATGACTTTTTTCGCGCGGCGCGCGAGCAGTTCGCTCAACAGACCTTCGCCCGCGCCCAAATCGGCGACGACGAGCGGCGGCAAAATTCTCAAAAGCAAATGTCCGAACGCCTGCCACGAACGGCCCGGCCCGTAAACGCGATCAAAGCGTCCGGCGATCTGGTTGAAAAAAACCTGCGCGTGTTCACGGCGACGGGCGACGACGCGTTTCAAATTGATCTGGTCGTGCGAATGTTCCGGCAATTCCTTCGCACCGCGGATCGCGAGCTGGATGAATTCAGCCGTCGCGCCGCTGGTTTGCGAATTCAATTTGTAGAAAGTTCTTTTGCCGTCGCGCCGCGATTGCACGAGGCCGGAATCTTGCAGCAAACCGAGATGCGTCGAGATGCGCGACTGGCCGAGCCGCGTGATTTCCTGAAGCTCGTTGACGGAAAGCTCGTCGCGCTCCAGCAACGCGACGATGCGCAGGCGCGTGGCGTCGGACAAAGCTCGCAATGATTTTAACGTGGCGGACATATTCAATAAATTTTACAGAAGAGAACGAAGGAAACAAAGGAAAGGCAAAAGGCTGTTTGAAATCTTTGTTTCCTTTGTTCTCTTCTGTAAAAAACGGTTCATTGGTTTGCTCCGGGAAGAATCATCCGAACTATACCGTCTGTCAGCTTCAATTCGTGAAAATTAAAAATCAATCCAATCGGAATATTGAGCAACTTCATGTAACTCAACAATTGGGCTTTGTGGATGGGCAATATTTCTTGAACCGCCTTGAGTTCCAACAAAAGGCAATTTTCCACAAGCACATCAAAACGCAAAGGTTCTTCAAAGGTCATTCCCTTGTATTCGATCTGGACGAGCTGCTGATTGACACACGCAATGTTCCGGAGAACCAGTTCCCGCATCAGGCATTTTTCATAAATGCTTTCGATCAAGCCAGCGCCCTTCAACCGATGCACTTCAATGGCCGCGCCGATTGCGTCGTGGCTCAACTGATCTGCTTTTTTAAACAGCGGGTGCATATTTCTTTGTTCGCTTCGTTTCCTTCGGTAAAAAAAGTTTGACGCGCTTTGAAGCTGTTATATCATCCTATCTTGATACGTCAATATGTTGTTGGCGTGAAACAAATAATTATTCCATGAGCAATCGTTATATTTTTTCTTCCGAATCCGTCGGCGAAGGCCACCCGGACAAAGTCGCGGACACCATTTCCGACGCCGTGCTGGACGCCTGTTTCGCGCAGGACAAATTCAGCCGCGTCGCCTGCGAGACTTATGTGAAATCCAACGTCGCCATTATCGGCGGCGAAATCACGACGAAAGCGAAATTGGATTTTGTGAAGATCGCGCGCGACGCGATCCGCGAAATCGGTTACGTCAATGACGACGACGTTTTTCATGCGGACAAAGTTTTCGTCAATGTCATCGTGACGCAACAATCGCCGGACATTGCGCAAGGCGTGGACGCGAAGAAAGCCAAAGGTAAAAAAACCGCGAAGCAGGGCGCCGGCGACCAGGGTTTGATGTTTGGCTATGCGAGCAATGAAACGCCGGAACTCATGCCTGCGCCGATCATGTTCGCGCATCGGCTCGGCCGCGAGCTGACGAAGATCCGCAAGAGCGGCAAAGTGCCGTGGCTGCGCCCGGACGCGAAGTCGCAGGTCTCGGTCGTTTATGAAAATGGCAAACCGGTTTCCATTTCCAACGTCGTCATTTCCACGCAGCACGCGGACAGAATCAACGGTCGCGAAGTGACACATGCGGAGATCGAAAAATTTTGCATCGAGCAAATCATCAAAAAAGTTTTGCCGGCAAAAATGCTCACGAACAAAACGGAATTTCTCATCAATCCCACCGGTCGTTTCGTCGTCGGCGGACCGCAGGGCGACACGGGTTTGACCGGCAGAAAAATCATCGTGGACAGCTACGGCGGCATGGGTCGTCACGGCGGCGGCGCATTTTCCGGCAAAGACCCGACGAAGGTGGATCGCAGCGCGGCTTACATGGGGCGCTGGGTCGCGAAAAATATTGTGGCCGCGAAACTCGCGGAAAAATGCGAAATTCAATTTGCCTACGCCATCGGTTATCCCGATCCCGTGAGCGTTCATGTGGACACGTTCGGCACCTCGACGGTTGACGACGCGAAAATCATCGCGGCGGTAAATAGAGTTTTCAGCTTCCAGCCGTCAGACATCATTGATCAATTGGATTTACGCCGTCCGATTTACGGCAAGACGACGAACTACGGACATTTCGGAAAAAACGATCCGGCGTTGACCTGGGAAAAGACGGACAAAGTCGCCGCGCTCAAAAACGCTCTTTAATCCATCAACAAAATTACAAAATTATGCCAGCAATCAAACTTTCTCCGTCACGTGCCAAATTAGCAAAGGCCGCCGCCAAAAATGGCAATGGCGCAACCAAGCAAGACTTCAAAGTCCGCGACCTATCGCTCGCCGAATGGGGACGCAAAACGATTCAGGTTTCCGAGCACGAGATGCCCGGCCTTATGTCCATACGCAAAAAGTATGGTGTGTCAAAGCCGCTCAAAGGCGTGCGCATCACCGGCTCGCTGCACATGACGATTGAGACGGCGATCCTCATCGAGACGCTCGTGGAACTCGGCGCGTCCGTGCGCTGGGCGAGCTGCAACAATTTTTCGACGCAAGACCACGCCGCCGCCGCGATTGCCGCCGCCGGAATTCCGGTTTTTGCGCACAAAGGCGAAACGCTGGAAGAATACTGGGATTTAACTTTGCGCGCGCTCACGCATCCGGGCAACAAAGGCCCGCAACTCATCGTGGACGACGGCGGCGACGCGACGCTTTTGATCCACAAAGGTTACGAACTTGAAAACGGCAGCGACTGGGTCAATTCGCCGAGCGACAATCACGAAGTTGCCGTCATCAAAAATTTGTTGAAGCGCGTTGCAAAAGAACGCCCCGGTTTCTGGCACGAAGTCGTGAAGGACTGGAAAGGTGTTTCCGAAGAAACGACCACCGGCGTGCATCGCCTGTATCAAATGCTTGAAGCGGGAAAACTTTTGGTTCCGGCGATCAACGTCAATGACTCCGTCACCAAGTCGAAGTTCGACAATCTTTACGGCTGCCGTGAATCGCTCGCCGACGGCATCAAGCGCGCGACCGACGTGATGGTCGCCGGCAAAGTCGCCTGCGTCTGTGGTTACGGTGATGTCGGCAAAGGCTCGGCGCATTCACTGCGCGGATTCGGCGCGCGCGTCATCGTCACCGAGATTGATCCAATCAACGCGCTGCAAGCCGCGATGGAAGGTTTCGAGGTCACGACCATCGAGGACACACTCGGCATCGCCGATCTTTACGTCACGACGACTGGCAACTGCGACATCATCACGTTCGAACACATGGCAAAGATGAAAGACCAGGCCATCGTCTGCAACATCGGCCATTTTGATAACGAGATTCAAGTCGAGCGTTTGAACACCGCGAAGAACGTGAAAAAACTCACCATCAAACCGCAGGTGGACAAATACACTTTTGCCGGCGGCAACAGCATTTATATGCTCGCCGAAGGCCGCCTCGTGAATCTCGGTTGCGCCACCGGCCATCCGAGTTTTGTCATGTCAAATTCGTTCACGAATCAAGTGCTCGCGCAACTCGACTTGTGGAAGAACAAAGACACCGCGAAAATCGGCGTCTATCGTCTGCCCAAGAAACTCGACGAAGAAGTCGCACGTTTGCACTTGGAAAAAATCGGCGTGAAGTTGACCAAACTTACCAAAAAGCAGGCCGACTATCTCGGCGTGCCGGTCGAAGGTCCTTACAAGCCGGAACATTATCGCTATTAAGCGAAATCAAATCTGAAACGAAAGGCGAACGGAAATTCCCGTTCGCCTTTTTGTGATAAATCCCCAGCTTAAACTGAATAAGCCGGAATGATTATTTTTTCAGCCGCCTGCCGGCAAATGCCAGACCGGCCACGCCGGTCGCCAGCAAGGCGAGTGATGAGGGTTCGGGCGCGGGTGTTACGGTAAAGTCGCCCGTCGAAATGCCAGATTCAATTCCGGTGCTGCCGCTGTAAGCAACGGATAGCCCGGAATGCGGGGCGTTTGCCAAATCAGGGGGTGAAAATGTGGCCTCGTATGTCAAATGAATGGACTGGTTTTGCGACAAGGCATCGGCACTGCCGTTATCAACAAATTGAATGGAATTTGCAGCAGCAGAACCTGTCCAGCCATCATCCCCAGAAATGTTAGAAATCGTTCCCGCTGGAAGGTAAAAATTCGGGGAGACGTCCGGCGTCCATGAATACCAAAAATTTCCAATGGGTGTTGAGCTGGTGTCGGTTAATGTTATCGTATAAAGCCAGTCGCTGGGGTCCAGTTGCTGGTTGGAAACGGTGCCAATGACACCTTGCGCACGGCTGGAAACAGCGGATATGAGCAGCCCGCCGGCCAGCGCGAGGGCAAAACGGTTCGAAGACAATTTCATCGTTTTATTCATAGCGTTTGAATTTGGTTTTGGTTTTTTTGGTCAATGCAACCCGCATTTGACTCTCTTACGAAGCATGAGTCGCAAAAAGGTTCCCGTAGAAATAAATTTTGTTTGCCGTCGGATTTCATCTGCACTTGAATAATTCGCTGTTTTGTGAAAAATCAAAAAATGTTTCGCATCGGCATAGACCTCGGCGAACGGAAAACAATTCGTCCATTTTGTTTTTTCGCAACCTGATTCCAGAGGTGATGACATGATGCGGTAGGGTTACACCCCATGGAAAAATCCGGCACGTCGGGTAGCATTTTTCAGAAATCAGAGTAAGATTCGTTTGCCAAAACAATCCGGCAAAAAAATAAACATGAAATTGTCCCTGAAACCACATCACCTGAAACGATACAAGGACATCGCCATGCTGTTCTGGAAGTATGGCACGTCTGATCTGGCAAAGGAATTTGCCAATGATGCCGCTGGCGATGATAAAACACTTCCACCCGCCAAACCCGGCCAGCCCGCGCCGGAGGAGCTGGCTGATGATCTGGAAAAAATGGGGCCGACGTTCATCAAGTTCGGCCAGTTGCTTTCCAGCCGCGCCGACCTTTTGCCCGAACCCTATTTGAAGGCGCTCGCGCGTTTGCAGGACAAGGTCAAACCGTTTCCCTACGAACAGGTCGAAGAAATCGTCGCCAGCGAACTGGGTGTGCGCATCTCAAAAGCTTTTTCCTATTTTGACGAAAAGCATCTTGCCGCCGCGTCGCTCGGTCAGGTGCATCGCGCGGCGTTGCGTGACGGGCGTCCCGTCGTCGTGAAAGTGCAGCGCCCGGACATCCGCAAACAGATCGCGGAGGATTTTGAAGTGCTTGAGGAGATCGCAGACTTTTTCGACGAACACACGGACATTGGCCGCCGTTATCGTTTCGGAAAAATCCTCGCGGAATTCAAGACTTCCATTTTGCAGGAACTGGATTACCAACGCGAGGCGTCCAACCTGACGACGCTGGCAAATAATCTGAAGGAATTTCCGCACCTGCTCATTCCGCTGCCCGTGCTGGATTACAGTTCGCGCAGCGTGCTGACGATGGATTATGTCAGCGGCACAAAAATCACCGCGTTGAGTCCCGTCGTGAAACTGGACATCAACGGCGGTGTTCTGGCCGAGGAATTGTTCAAGGCTTATTTGAAGCAAGTGTTGATTGACGGTTTTTTCCACGCCGACCCGCATCCGGGAAATGTTTTTCTGACGGACGACGGGCGCGTGGCGCTGCTGGATTTGGGCATGACCGGGCGCGTGAGTTCAAATATGCAGGAAAATCTGTTGCGGTTGCTGCTCGCCATCAGCGAAGGCAACGGCGATGAGGCGGTGAAAATTGTTTTGAGGATCAGCGAAACGGCGGATGAGTTCGACGAGGCGGAATTCACCAAGAAGGCGACGGAATTTGTCGCCGAGCAGCGCGACCAGACTTTGAACCGCCAGGACGTGGGCAAAGCCTTGATGGAAGTGTCGCGCACGGCGGCACAAACCGGATTATATGTTCCGACCGAATTGACATTGCTCGGAAAAACTCTGCTGCAACTCGAGGAAGTCGGAAAAGTTTTGTGCCCGGATTTCAATCCCAACGCTTCCGTGCGCCGGAACGTCGCCGAAATCATGGCGATCAGAATGCGAAAGGCCGCTTCGCCCGGACATTTGTTTGGATCATTTCTGGAGATGAAGGATTTTGTCGGCGGACTGCCCAATCGCGTGAACAAGATTTTGGACGCGGTCGGCAATTCTGAATTGGAAGTGAACGTCAAAACCCCCGACGCGCGCCATTTGCTCAACGGTTTTGAGAAAATCGCCAATCGCGTCACCACCGGCATCCTGCTCGCCGCGCTGATCGTCGGGGCGGCGCTGATGATGCGCATCGAATCCTCATTCCAGATTTTTGGCTACCCCGGCGTCGCCATGATTTGTTTTTTGATCGCGCTGGGCGGCAGCGCGTGGCTGATCCTGGACATTCTTTGGAAAGATTACAGGGACAAGCGCAAGCGGAAGGACTGAATCTCCAGATAATTGCCTTTGCGCACTTGAACAGTCCGCCATTTTTGCCGAAGATTTGAAAAATGTTTCGCATCGGCATGGATCTCGGCGGCACGAAGATTGAAGGCATTGTTCTCGATGAGTTGGGAAAAGAAATTTTCCGCAAACGCATCGAGACGCAGCGGGAACTCGGCTACCGCCACATCCTGGACCGCATCAAGGAACTTCACGGCGAACTCGCCGCGCAAATAAAAAACCAGCCGCATACATTTGGCATCGGCACGCCGGGCGCAATTTCGCCGCGCACGGGCTTGCTGAAAAATTCCAACACGATTTGCATGAACGGCCAGCCGGTGAAATCAGACTTGGAAAATCTTCTTGGCCGCAAAATTGAAATCCAGAACGACGCGAATTGTTTTGCGATGGCCGAGGCGTTGCACGGCGCGGGGCGCGGGAAGAAACTCGTTTTCGGCGTCATCATGGGCACCGGCTGCGGCGGCGGAATCGTCCACAACGGCGAAGTCATCGTCGGGCGGCAAGGCATCGCGGGCGAATGGGGGCACATGAGCATCAATCCAGACGGGACGAAATGCTACTGCGGCCAGCGCGGTTGCGTGGAGACGTTCATCAGCGGCGGCGGAATCGAAGCGCGTTACGCCGAACAGTTCGGCGTGAAAAAATCGTTCCGCGAAATTGAAATGGATTTTTACACGGGCGATGCGAAGGCGGTTGAATTCATGAAATTTTTCTTTCGCAACTTTGGCCGCGCGCTGGCGAACCTGATTGACGTGCTTGACCCGGACGCGATTGTGCTCGGCGGCGGCGTTTCAAATTTTGACGCGCTTTACACCGAAGGCGTTGCACAAGTCGCAGGATTTGTTTTCAGCGATTCGTTGGAAACGCCCATCGTGAAAAACCGGCTTGGCGATTCCGCCGGCGTTATCGGCGCGGCGTTGATTGGAATTTAGAACACTACGCCGCCGCAGCTTTGGACGCCGCCAAGTCAGCCTTGCGTTCGTTGAGGCTCTTGAAAAATTCGTAGCCTTCGCGGCAGCGGCGCACTAAAATGTCCTTGTCCTCAAGCATCGTCTTGATGATGCGCATGATCGGTTTCGGACGCAGATAATATGTGCGATAGAAACGATCCACTTCCTCGAAAATTTTATCCTTGTCCAGGTCGGGATATTCCAGCGTGCTTTGTTGCAGGCCGTCGCTCTCAACCAAATCTGTTTTATCCTTCTTCACGAACCAGCCGTTTTGCTTGGCCATTTCGTAAAGCTCCGTGCCGGGATATGGCGCGGCGAGTGAAACTTGCAATGAAAACACGTCGAGTTCTTTCGCAAAATTAATTGTGTTCTCGATGGACTGTTTCGTTTCCACGGGCAAACCAAGAATGAACGTGCCGTGAATGACGACTCCGGCGCGGTGACAATCTTTTGTGAAGCGGCGCATCTCATCCATCGTCACGCCTTTTTTTATGCGCGTAAGAATGTCGTCGTTGCCGCTCTCGTAGCCGACGAGGAAAAGTCGGAGGCCGTTGTCCTTGAAAGATTTTATCGTGTCGTAATCGAGGTTCGCACGACTGTTGCAACTCCAGTGGACGCCGAGCGGCGCGAGTTTTTTGGCGATTTCGCGCGCGCGCGGGAGATTCGCCGTGAATGTATCGTCGTCGAAGAAAAATTCGCGCACCTGCGGAAAAATTTTCTTCATGTAGGCCATTTCGTCCGCAACATTTTGTGGCGAGCGGACGCGATATTTGTGTCCGCCGATCGTCTGCGGCCATAGGCAGAAAGTGCATTGCGCGGGACAGCCGCGGCCCGTATACATCGAAATATACGGATGCAGCAGGTAGCCGATGAAATATTTCTCGATCTGCAAATCGCGTTTGTAAACATCCGCCACCCATGGCAGCGTGTCCATGTCCTGAATCATTTCGCGTTCGGGATTATGTTTGATCTTTCCGTCTTTGTCCTTGTAAGATAAACCGGCGATACTCGCGAGGTCGCGGTCTTCAGCGACTTCTTTGCAGGTGAAATCAAATTCCTTGCGCCCGACCCAATCAATCGCCGGCGACGCTTTCAATGTTTCAGTCGGCAAAACCATCGTATGCGCGCCGACAAAACCGATTTTTGTGTCCGGCTTCTGCGCCTTGATCGCCTCGGCCACCTTGCAATCGTTTTTCAGCGAGGGCGTGGACGTATTGATGATGACGTGATTGTAATTTTTTGCAATCGCCAGACATTTTTTCAAATCAACGTCGTGCGGCGGGCAGTCGAGCAATTTGGAATTCGGCGTGAGCGCGGCGGGTTGCGCGAGCCACGTCGGATACCAATAACTGGTGACTTCGCGCCGCGCCTGATAACGCGCGCCCGCGCCACCGTCAAAACCGTCAAAACTCGGCGGTGAAAGATAAAGTGTTTTACTCATTATTTAGCTATAAATTCGGAAAATGATTTTTTTATGACAACAATCATGAAAATCAGAACAAAAAGAGCGTAAGCCATAAAAAATGCTTTACTTAAAAACTCCTTGCCCCATGGCTTGTGCCTTTTCCAATCGTCAGAATACGCACGTGTAAAACCACCCAATCCAACGGCAAAGCCAATACACAAACTGTCTAAATCACTTCGAAGGCTAGACGATAAAAAAGAAAGCTGCGACGCCAACACTATGACTAACGCCAGCAATGCCATCGCCGCGCCTGCTTTTTTTGAAGCAAAAAATTTATTTATTGAATTGATCACGATTCTTTCTTCACGCCTTTGATTTTCGCCAGCAATTCATCGCGCTCGCTGGTCTCAGTCGTGCCGCAGGAACTGCCGACGTGTGTCTGGTGATCGTGATGAACTTCGTTCGCGAATGCGCCGCGCGCCCCGGCGGCGGGAGAATTGATTGCGGCTTTCGCCTCGGCCAGATGGCCTTTGCCGATGGTCACGCCGTTGTAAGCGCGCTTTTCCAATTCCGGCGACGCGGGAAACGGCTTTGGTTTCGCGCCGAAATTATATTTGATGTTTTTCCAGTTGTCGCCGGATTGATAATTCGTGCCAAGCGCGCCGCTCGGGTCGTAGCCACAGTGAACCATGCAATGTTCGCAGCGCGGGTCGCGCGCGACGCCGTTGACGACGCCGTATTTTTCCCATTGCACTTTCGAGAGCATTTCCTGATAGCCGGAATAATGGCCGTCGGTCATCAAGTAACACGGCGCTTTCCAGCCTTTGACATTGAACGTCGGAATCGCCCATGCGGTGCAGGTCAGCTCGCGTTTGCCGGCGAGAAATTCCTGATAAACCGGCGTGCCGAAAATTGTGAACGCTTTTCCCCATTCCTGAATCTTCGCGAATTTCTGCCGCGTCATGTCGCGCGTGAGGAAGAATTGTTTCGGATCTTTGCCGAGGCGCGAAACCATGTCTTTTTTCGCGGCATCGTAATCGTAGCCGGGCGAAATCGTGTGGCCGTCCACTTCGAGCGAGCTCAAATACTTGAACATATCCTCGATTTCCTGCACTTCGGTTTCGCGATAAACCGTCGTGTTCGTCGCGACTTGATAACCGAGAATTTTCGCCATTTTGATGGCTTCAACGCATTCTTTGAAAACGCCTTCGCGCTCGACGATGAGATCATGCGTGAATTCCAAGCCGTCCACGTGGACGTTCCAATACATCCATTTCGTCGGACGGATGACGACTTTTTTAGTGGGACGGGCATCCTGCCCGTCTGACAGGCTGGAAGCCTGTCCCACTTTACGAATCGTCTCGGCTTCTTTTTCGGAAATCAATTTTCCGTCGAGCAATTTTTTCAGCTTCGGCTCGAGTTCCGGCGAATAAATTGACGCGAGGTAATCGCGCATTTTTTTCCGCATGAACATTCCGTTCGTGCAGATGTAAAGCACGCGGCCTTGTTCAAGCAGACCGGCGATGAGTTCCTCAATCTTCGGATAAATCAGCGGTTCGCCGCCGCAAATGGAAACCATCGGCGCGTCACATTCAATTGCCGCTTGCAAACATTTTTCCAGCGGCACCATGTCCTTGAGCGAGGTGGAATATTCGCGGATGCGCCCGCAGCCGGTGCAGGTGAGGTTGCAGGTGTGCAGCGGTTCGAGTTGCAGCACCATCGCAAATTTCGGCGTCTTGCGCAGTTTGTGTTTGATGATGTGACTGGCAATTTTTTTTGTCAGTGCAAAGGGGAATCGCATAATTTATTTTACAGAAGCGAATTCTGTGGAAGTTTGAGGCAATGCAACCGGCGCGTTGGTCGGCGCGTCATTTTTCAAAAGTCCGGGCAGAAAAAACGACGCGGGCGAAACGCTCGTGCCCGTGTTGATGCCGCCGCAGCCGGCGCCGAACAAAACCAGCGCCGCCAGCATCGCCACCAACATGAAATTCCAATGTAATTTCACTTTGGCTAGTATAAATTAGCCCGGCGCAATGGCAACTTTTAATTTCGCAATGAAACGGGGGCTGGCTGCGGCGATTTTCATTTTTGCCGCCGGAGTTGCTTTTGCCGACGACGCGCGAATGAAAATTTTCGCCGCGCGCGCCGGGGCGGAATTTCAGCGTGCGCAAATCCAGTTTCAGTCGGCCACAAACAATCCGACCAACGCGTGGCAGTTTGCCCGCGCGTGTTTTGATTTTGCCGATTTTGCGACGAATGACACCGAGCGCGCCATGATCGCCGTCCAGGGCATTGCGGCCTGCCGCGAATTGATCATTCAAAAGCCGAAGTCCGCGCCGGCGCATTATTATCTGGGCATGAACCTCGGCCAGTTGGCGCGCACGGAACTGCTCGGCGCGCTCAAACTTGTCAGGGAAATGGAGCGCGAATTCAAAACGGCGGAAGGACTGGACGCGCATTTTGATCATGCCGGCCCCGCTCGCAATCTCGGCCTGCTTTACCGCGACGCGCCCGGCTGGCCCGCGAGCATCGGCAGCAAGCGCAAGGCGCGCGACTGGCTGGAACGCGCCGCCAAGCTCGCGCCGGATTACCCGGAAAACAGTTTGAACCTCGTTGAATCGCATTTGCAATGGCGCGAAAGCGCCGCCGCGAAATTGGAATTGAACGCGCTTGATTCGCTTTGGCCAATGGCGCGGACGAATTTCACCGGTGAAACCTGGGAGCAAAGCTGGGACGACTGGTCAGCGCGCCGCGAGGCCGCGCGCAAAAAACTTGGGGAAATTTCCGCGCCGGTGAAACCGCTGAAAAGCGGACGGTGACAATTTCCCGGCAAACTAAAGTTTGCGGCGGCGGCGCGCCTCAATTACTTTCCAAATTGTCCAGCAGGTCATCATGGCCAAAAAACTCATAGCGACGTTGAACGACGCAGGGCTGTTTTTGCAGGAGTGGCTTGCCAATCCGCAGCGGATGGGTTCGGTCGTGCCCAGCTCCAGAAAACTCGCGGCGGCCATGGCGCGCTGGCTGCCGTCCGATCCCGAAAGTTTTGTCCTCGAACTTGGGCCGGGCACGGGCGCGGTCACGGAGGCGCTCATTGAGCGCGGCTTGCGCGAAGACCGGCTCGTCGCCATTGAACACAACCCGAAAATGGCGCGGCTGCTCCGTGAAAAATTTCCGCGCGCCCAGATCATCACCGGCGACGCGTGGAAATTGGACGAATTGTTGCGCGGACGGCGCGAACCGGTTGAATCCGTCGGCGCGGTTTTTTCCAGCCTGCCGCTGCTGAATTTTCCGCCGGAAGAAGCCGAGACTCTCGCGAAAAAAATCCGTTCCGTCCTCCAACCGCGCGGCAACTGGGTGCAATACAGTTATCACATCGGCAAGAGGAAGCCGCGCGGCTCGTCAAGTTTCCGGCTCCACGCCTCCAAAATCGTCTGGTTGAATTTTCCGCCCGCCCGCGTGAGCGTTTTTCAGAAGTGACTTGGAGCGCGCGGGAAAACTGGCGGCGTCAATTCTGCGTTGCCAGCCTTGCAATCAGTGAAACAGCGCGTGAAAAAATTTCTTCCCGCCAAAAACCCAGATCACCGCCGCCAGCGCGATGTAAGGCCCGTAAGGCATCCGCGACGACCATGCGCGCTTGCGCATCAGGATCAAACTCACGCCGACCGCCGCACCGATGAACGAACTGACCGCCAGCGAAAAAATCACGCCCTGCCAGCCGATGAACGCGCCGATCGCGCCCATGAATTTCACGTCGCCCAAACCCATCGCCTCGCGCGGCAGGATTATTTCCGCGCCCACCGCCTCCAAAAACGCCACGCCGTCGGGATTGATTTCTTCTTCGCCGATTTTCAGCGACGACGGCGAAAGCCGCACCGTCACGTTTTCGTAGCCGCGATCAATCAGTTCCACCGTCCGCGCCTGCAACACAATCGTGTCTGACTTCCGGTAAAACAATTCCTCGTAAAGAATTTCCCTGCCGGGCAGATGCACGCACGTTTCGGTGAAGACAATTTTCGTGTCCGGCGGCAATTTTAATTTTTGCCGCCCGAACAACAGTTTTCCCAACCGCAAAATTGCATAAACAATTCCCGCGCCGCCGACAATTCCCAGCAGGCCTCGCAGCATTCCCGCGCCAACGGAATTTGCATCATGCAGCGACGGCAGAAAAAACGACGCGGCAAAACCCGCGACCATTCCGCCGAGCGTGATTTCGTCCGGGATGATGAAATGTTCGAAATCAATGAACGTCGCGCAAATCAGCCCGGCGATAAAAATGGAATAAACCATTGCCAGCGCGGGAGATTTTGCGCCGAACGCCAGCCAGCAGCCCAGGAACGCGATTCCCGTCAGCAATTCCACGATGAAATAGCGCGCGGAAATTTTCGCGCCGCAATTTTTGCATTTGCCGCCGAGCCAGAGCCACGTCACCAGCGGAATGTTGAAATAAAATGGAATCGCATATTTGCAATGCGGACAATGCGACGGCGGCGTGACGACGCTCAATCCCAGCGGCATCCGGTAAATGCACACGTTGAGAAAACTGCCGACGATGCAGCCGAGCGCAAAAAATGTCAGCGACCAGAAATGGAACGGCACGAGCGCCCAGTTGTGCGTGTTGAAGATGGCGTCAATGCCCATAAACATTTTCTTCCAGCGCGCGGCGCATCACGTCGAGCGGCGCGGTTTTGCCCGTCCAGATTTCAAACGCCTTCGCGCCCTGGTGCAGCAGCATTCCGAGGCCGTTGGCGGTTTTGCAGCCGGATTTTTTCGCGGCGGCAAGCAATTTCGTTTCCGCCGGACGATAAATCATGTCATAAACCGCGCGCGTTTGTTTGAGCGAAAATTGTTTTTCGTCCAGCGGCGAGGCGTCATCTGTTTTCAAGCCGAGCGAAGTCGCATTGATGACAAGATCAACTTCAATTTTCGGATAGCCGACGAAAACTTTCACCGCCGGAAAACGCTCGATGATTTCGTCTGCGACAGCATCGGCTTTTTCTTCCGTGCGGTTGACCAGAAAAATTTCCGAAATATTTTCCGCAGCCAATTTCAGCGCCGCAGTTTTTCCCGCGCCGCCAGCACCGAGCAAAAGAATTTTCGCCCCGCACAATTCCAGTTTCAAATCCTCGCGCAATGCTGCGACAATCGCATCGGCGTCCGTGTTGAAACCGATGGCGCGGTTTTCTAGTGGCACAGGCATCTTGCCTGTGCGTGTCAAACTCGCAGGCGAGACGCCTGCGCCACTATCAAATTTAATCGTATTCACCGCGCCCCATTTCTTTGCGGATTCATCCAGTTCATCCATCATTTCCACCGCGAGCAATTTATGCGGCACTGTCAGGTTGATTCCCACAAAATTCATCGCCTTCGCGCCTTCGATGGCGGCGCGGAGATTTTTTGGGTTCACTTCAAACGCGAGGTAGCGCCAGTTCAATCCAAGTTTTTCAAACGCGGCGTTGTGCATCGCGGGCGACGCGGAATGCGCGATGGGCGAGCCGAACACCGCGCACAGGCGCGTGGCGGCGTTGGTGGCGGATTGAACCGGTTGAGGCACGCGCAATTTATATTCTGCAAACGCGCGAGTTCAAAGCGCAAAGTCCATTGACGAAAAATTCAAACGCTTTGCGCCCGCGCATTTTGTCCGCTAGAATTTCGCGAAGTGAAATCCAAAGGTTCAGTTTATCTTGTCGGTGCAGGGCCGGGCGACGCGGGCTTGCTCACGTTGCGCGGCGCGGAATTGCTCAAGCGCGCGGACGTGGTCGTTTATGATTTATTGGTCAATCCAACTTTATTGCGGCTCGCGCAGCCAGCGGCGGAAATTATTTCACGCGGCAAACGAACGGAATTTTCGCAGGAACAGATCAACGAATTACTAATTTCAAAAGCGCGCGAAGGAAAAACCGTCGTGCGGCTCAAAGGCGGCGATCCGTATATCTTCGGTCGCGGCGGCGAGGAGGCCGAGGCGCTCGCGGCAGCGAAAATAAATTTTGAAGTTGTGCCCGGTGTTTCTTCAATTATCGCCGTGCCAAATTACGCGGGCATTCCGCTGACGCACCGCGATCATTGCTCTAGCTTCACCGTTTTCACCGGCCATGAAAATCCCGACGCCGCAAAAACAAATTTAAGTTACGAACAAATCGCAAAAATTCCCGGCACAAAAGTCGTGCTCATGGGCACGAAAAATCTCGGCGATTGGACGAAATCGCTCATCGCAAACGGAATGTCGCCGGAAACGCCCGTGGCCGTCATTCAATTCGGAACGTGCGGAAAACAAAAATCCGTTTCCGGCACGCTCGCGACAATCGCGAAATTGGCGGCGGAGAAAAAGATTTCGCCGCCCGCGCTGACCGTCATCGGCGACGTTGTGAAATTGCGCGGAAAATTGAACTGGGCGGAGAATCGTCCATTGTTTGAAAAACGGATTGTCGTCACGCGCGCGCGCGGACAAATGACGAAATTTTCCCGAAAACTTTCCGAACTCGGCGCGGACGTTCTGGAAATTCCGGCGGTCAAAGGCGTTGATCCCGACAACAAGGAAAGTTTCATTGACGCGCTGCTCGCGTTGAATTCTTACGATTGGCTTGTGTTCACGAGCGGAAACGGCGTCACGACGTTTTTCGATTTTTTCTTCCGGCACTTTCAGGATTTGCGCGACATCGGCGGCGCGAAAATCGCCGCCGTCGGCCCGGCGACTGCGGCGAAACTACGCGAGCTGCATTTGCAGGTGGACTTGATGCCGGAAGAATTCGTCGGGCGCAAAATCTCCGAGGCGATGCACAAGCACAGCAGCATTGAGAATGTAAAAATCTGCCTGCTACGCGCCGAAAACGCCAGCCGCGAGTTGCCCGACGCGCTCCAAGAAATGGGCGCGATCGTGGACGACATCGGCCTTTACAAAACCGTGGCCGAGACCGGGGATTTTTTTGGCGCGGCGGAAAATTTCCTGGCGCATGGCGCGGACTGGATCACGTTCACGAGTGGTTCGACCGTGGAATTTTTCCACGCGCGGTTTGATCTGCCGAAGCTGTTGAAAAAATTTCCGCAGATGAAACTCGCGTCCATCGGGCCGGAAACGAGCAAGGCCATCCGCGCCTTGAAACTCGAACCGGCGATTGAAGCCAAAGAGCACACGACGGACGGCTTGATTGCGGGCTTGCTGCGCGCGGCGGGAAAATAAATCCCTACTGGCTTAACCGAAAGAATTGCTGCGTGCCAGAGATGGGATTGGTCACTGCGTTCTGCCCGTTGACGACGACTGGTGCCGGAGAAACAGCATTCCAGCCCGCTGGTGAAACAAAGTTGGTGTTGGATTGCAAAGTGAAGCCGGTGGCATTGGTCGGCCACGACAAAATAACATTGGTGCCGGAAGGAATGATAATCAGTTGCGGCTGGATGAAAAGACTGAACACCGTGCCAAAGCTAATGATAGGGCTAGGACGGATTGTCCCGCCCTGACTTGCCGTTCCATACAAGGTGTTGCCTGATAAAATTAATCCCGCAACCGGATTGGCTCCGTCGCTGCCATTGGTGAAATTATACAAGTCCGTAAAACCCGTGCCATCGGTGTTGACGGCGAATACCACACCATTGCTCGAACTGCCGCCATACCCTGCCGTCCCATACAAGGTGTTGCCTAATAAAATCAATCCGGCAGACGGAACAGATCCGTCACTGCCACCAGTGAATTTATACAGGTTCGTAAAACCGCTGCCATCAGTGTTGAGCCGGAACACCGTGCCCTCACCTGAAACGCCGCCATTCTCTGCCGTCCCATACAGTGTGTCGCCCGATAAAATCAGACCGGCATGGGGATTCGCTCCGTCGCTGCCATTGAAACTATGCAGGTTGGTAAAATCTGTGCCATCGGTGTTGACGGCGAACACCGTTCCAGCGGCGGAAATGCCGCCATTAACCGCCGTCCCATATAGATATGTTGCCCGATAAAATCAAACCAGCCGACGGATTGGCTCCGTCGCTGTTGGTAAAATTAGAACCAGAGGCTGCCGTGAAACTATACAGGTTCGTAAAACCCGTGCCATCAGTGTTGACGGCGAACACCGTTCCATTGGTCGAACTGCCGCCATACACTGTTGTCGCATACAGAATGTTACTCGATAAAATCAATCCGGCTTGCGGTTCCATTCCTTCGTTGACATGATTGAAAACGTGCAGCAGCGTGAAAGTCTCCGCCGTCACCCGGCTAGCCGGCATCAAGCCCAGACCGGCCATCAGCGCGGGCACAAGGAACAAATTTTTAATGCACGTCTTCAAAGTTGGTTGTTTCAGAATTTTTGCACCGATCAATCATCCAAGAATCAAAGCAGCCAAAACAACACGGCACATTGAAGCCCGGATTTTCCGACTGATTTTGTTATACGCTCATTTCAAAACCGTGTCGAGAATTCTTTGTTTTCAGCAAAAAGTCGCGCCAGCAAATTGTCCTGCGCGCCGATTTTTTTGCCGCCGGAAAAAACATTTTTCACGCCGCCGTTTTTCCACCGGCGCAGGCGATACAAGGTTGCGAACGTGAAATCCGGCGCGGCTGCGCCTTGTCCGCCGGCGAGTTCCGCACCGCGCCGCACGTTGTCCTGCAACCACGCGGGCAGCCGCAGATGATACGGATTGCGCCGCACTTCGCCGACGTGAAATGACAGCGCGGCCACCAAATCCGCAACGTCCTTGACGCCGGACTCGACCAGAAGATTCGGCGACGGCATCTGCGCCCAGAATTCCGTTTCAACGAGCGTCGTTTGGAATTTTAACGGCAAGGTTTTCAGCGCGTCCATGACGAGAAAATGCGTGCCGACGTGCGTGCGGTTCCAATCGAGTTCGTGCGGGAAAAAAATCGCGCGCGGCTGATGTTTTGCGAGCGACGCGGCGATGATTTTCACTGCGGCTTTCCAATGTGCCGGATTACTTGCGCGAGTTTCAGGATTGATTTTTTCCAAACCGTTTGTCGCGGGCATTTCCAATTCAAAGCCGAGAAAGTTGCAGGCATTTTTTAATTCACGCAATCGCGCTTGCTGTCGTTTTTTGTTGCTGCCGAGCGTGACGGCGACGTTGACGACGCGCATTCCGGCCTCGCGCATCAGCCGCAGGGCGAGTCCGCCGGTGATGCACTCGTCGTCCGGGTGCGGCGAAAAAATCAGCGCGACGGGCGCATCCGTCGCGGGCGCGGGTTTTTTGCGCGGCGCAATGCCGCCGAGCGGAAGCGATTTGCCGCTTGCGAAAAGCCTGGCGTAGTTGGAGACAAATTTTTGATACGGATTCATGGCGTGCGCTGTCGTCGGCCATTTAATTAAAGGAAAGCGCCGACGGATGCAACCTGCGTTGCGCGCGCGTCCAGGCAACGCATTTCAATCGCAGCCAGCCAAAGTTTTAATTTGCCCGCGCCGTGCGCCGGAACTACATTTGCCATTATGAAAATGAGACGGAAATTGTTTCTCGGCGCGGCGTTGATGATTTTGGCCGCGCGCGCCGCGCTGGCCGCCGATCCGACGGCTTTTGAACTGGTCAAATCAGGCGACCAATACGTTGGCATCCAGTCGAAGGACAAAGTCGTGCAGATTCGCTCTGAAAAATCCATCGCATCGCTCACGCCGGACATCTGGCATATCGTTTATTACGACCCCGACGCGGCGTTCAGGGCCGTGGAGGTGAAATTTGGCGCGGGACAAAAGCTGGATGTGTCGCGTCCGGGGCGTTTTCTGGAAAGATTCACCGATGAGAAGCAACCGCTGGATGCGGCGAAATTGAAAATTGACTCCGATGCGGCGATCAAAATCGCCCTCGCGCAGCCGCTTCTGAAAAATCTCACGCTTAAGGCCACGCAACTCTGGCTCGAACACGGCGACGTTGGCCCGCAATGGCGCGTCAAGCTCTGGGCCGCCAAGTTGAAAAATCCAAATGACGACGCGGACATCGGCATTGTCATCATTTCGAGTGACGACGGCTCGGTCATCAAATCCGATCTGCACCCGGACAGCGTGGATTGAACGCGGACACGCAAAGTGACGCGGGCGGCGCGTCTGCAAGCCGGATTCAGAATCCGGCTTCCTTCTGGAAAAATTGACTGCGCGGCAAATTTCGCGCGCAGAATGTCGGGAACAATTCTGGAAAAATGCGGCGGCTGATTGGTGGCAACTGGCCGCAAAATAATCTGGACGCCTGAAAAATTTCACTTCAACCTCAAACATTTCCTATGAAAATAATCATCGCATTCGCGTCGTTAAGCATTTTGAGCGTCGTCGGCGCGGCGGATTTTGCGACCAATCTGCCCGCTGAATTTCCCGTCGCCATCCAGGTTCACGCCGGACAGCCGCAAGGCGAACTGACGCCGACGTGGCGTTTCTTTGGCGCGGACGAGGCGGATTACGCCTACTTGACGAACGGGAAAAAATTGTTGTCCGAACTCGGACGGCTCGGCGGATCGCAGGTTTATTTTCGCGCGCATCACCTGCTCACGAGCGGCGACGGCGCGTATGCGTTGAAATGGAGTTCGACCAGCGCCTACAAGGAAGACGCGAACGGCAATCCCATTTACGATTGGACGATCAACGACAAGATTTTCGACACCTATCTCGAACGCGGCATCAAGCCTTATGTGGAAATCGGCTTCATGCCGGAGGCGCTGACGACGCATCCGCAAAATTATCCGCACAATCCGCCGGTCAAAGAGCGCGCGCCCGCCGACGCCGGGCAATCCTATCCGCCGAAGGATTACGCGAAATGGGGCGAACTGGTTTATCAATGGACAAAACATTGCGTGGAAAAATACGGCGCGGACGAGGTGAACAAATGGTATTGGGAAGTCTGGAATGAACCGAACATCAGCTACTGGCACGGCTCGCGCGCGGACTATTTCAAGCTTTACGATTACGCGGTGGAAGGCGTGCGCCGCGCATTGCCGACCGCTCGCGTCGGCGGGCCGGAAACGGCGGGCGGACCCGGCGGAAATTTCCTGCGCGACTTTCTCAACCATTGCGCGAGCGGCACGAATTATGTGACCGGAAAAACCGGTTCGCCGCTGGACTTCATTTCTTTTCACGCGAAGGGTTCGCCAATTTTCACGAACGACCATGTCCGCATGGGCATGGCAAACCAGTTGCGGAACATCAACGACGCCTTTGCCGTCGTCGCCTCGTTTCCCGAATACAAAAAAACGCCGCTCATCATCGGCGAATCCGATCCCGAAGGCTGCGCCGCCTGCAACGACCCGCAGGACGGCTATCGCAACGGAACGATGTATTCCAGCTACACCGCCGCGAGTTTCCCGCGCGAATTTGAACTCGCCGGCAAATTCGGCGTGAACCTCCAGGGCGCGCTGACGTGGGCGTTTGAATTTGAAGACCAGCCGCCGTTCGCCGGATTCCGCGCGCTCGCCGGCGACGGCATTGACCTGCCCGTGCTGAATGTATTTCGGATGTTTGCAAAAATGAGCGGCCAGCGCGTCGCCGTGGAAAGCAGCGCGGGATTGAACGCGGAAACGATCCGCAGATCCGGCGTTCGCGGCAACCCCGATGTCTCCGCTTTCGCCACGCTCGACAAAAATAAACTGGCCGTGCTCGTCTGGCATTATCACGACGATGATTTGCCCGGCCCGGCGGCGGCGGTGGATTTGACGCTCGACGGATTGCCGTTGAAAAACGGCGGTGCGACGCTCACGCAATACATCATTGACGCCGACCACGGCAATTCCTACGAAGCATGGAAGCGCATGGGTTCGCCGATGCAGCCGACGCCGGAACAATACGCGCAACTGGAGAAAGCCGGGCAACTCGCCGAACCCGGCAAACCGGAAAAAATCAAAATTGAAAACGGCAAGGCCGTGGTGCAATTAAAATTACAGCGTCAGGCTGTGGCGCTGCTGGTCATTGAATGATTTATGGCCGGAGTTGGATTGTCTTCAATTCTTGCCGGTGGAATGGTTTGAATTTGAAATAATTTTTCGCCGCAAAACAAAAAGGCCGGAACGATTTCTCATTCCGGCTGTCTGCCCTCAACCTTCAACTTTTTTCCCTCACGTCACGATGTGCGCGCTGGGATCGCTCCAGTCGGAATAGCCCGTGAGGCCGCCGATGGCGCGCGCCTGCACGTTATAGACCGTGCCGGGTGTCAGGTTGGTGACGATGATTTTGCGCGCCGCCGTGAACGCGCCCGCCGGAACCCAGCCGCCGCCGTTCTTGGTCTGCACCTCGTAGCAATACGCGTTGGCAACCGGACTCAACCGCACCACCAGTTGCGTGCTCATCTCATTTTCCAGCGCCAGAATCGTCGGCGCGGGCAGTTGCGTCTGCGCGCGGTTCGTGCTGGCTGCCTGATAACCTGACGACAGCAGCATCGCCAGATCGTAGCGCGCCAAAGCCTGCACATACAGCGCGTTTGCATCCAGCGCGTCGGCCAGCGCCTGCCGCGCCTGATTTTTTGCCGCCGTCAACTGCGTGCCGCCGTTGGCCGCCGCCGCCATCGCGTCGCGGAAGGCTGTTTGCAGCGTTGTCACCGTCGCCAGCGGGATCGTCGGCGCGGGAAACGCCGCGTTGCCCGTCATGGCGGTGGTGATGGCCGTGGTCAATTCATCCAGCACGGCGTCCGGATAGCTGTTGTAGGCCAGCGAAACCTTTAGTTTATTTTGCATGTCTGACTCGCTTTCTCTTCTGTTGTTTGGTTGTTGAACAATCTTTCCCGAAGCCATCCGGCCCCGGATTGTTCGCAAAACCAAAAAGCACCGCCGATGCCAACGCAGTAAAAATGTTAATTTTATCTAACAATAGAATTATTACTTCTAATCATTATTAACGGTCGTTTTACTTCAAGGCGGAAATCGGCGGCGCGCGGCGGATTTTTCAAGGATTGGGTTTTGAAGGGAATTTTCAACTGTGCCGTCAATTTTTATGGACGCCGCCTGTGATGTAAATAAATGAGGCATTTCATTCCAGAAATAAGACAACGACATTGCAAACCGAACCTTCGACAAGCGCTTTTGAAGCTTTGACATTGCAAAGTCAGGCTTCGACTTTGCAATGTCGGAGTCTGACTTTGTAATCTCAAGGTTCGACATTGCAATGTCAGACCTTGACTTTGCAATGTCAGGGTTCGAGTTTGCAATCTCAAGCTCTGACTTTGCAATGTCAAAGCCTGACAGGGGCTTTTCCAAGCCCGACTTTGTAATGTCAGGGTTCGAGTTTGCAATGTCAGACCTCGACAAGGGCTTTTGAAAGCCCGACTTTGCAAACTCAAACCCTGACAAGCCCTTTTGAAACTCTGATTTTGCAAATGAAAGCGGACAATTCCGGTTGTATCCGCAGATTGCGCGGATTATCGCCGACGTTAACGTGAAAAACGAATTTGCGAATGGCATTGCCGGATTTTGCTTGCATTTTTTTTGTCATATAGTAAAAAGTTGCAAACCCAATCCTTCTTCATCCAAAGGCAAACCATGAAACGCATTCATGCCGTTCTGTTGCCGGTGCTTGTT
>DASXED010000087.1:0-3202 GCA_036490295.1 Verrucomicrobiia bacterium
TGTGCCGGTGATTGTGATGCTGTCGCCAACCGCGCCGTTTGTCGGCGAAAAACTTGTGATTGCAGGCGCAGATGTTCCATCAATTCTAGCGCGATAAACAGACGCGATAAAACCGGGAACAGCCGTAAAGAATGTGAATCCCGTGTCCAATTCAATTTGCCGAGCAGACGTTACATAAGTTTGCCACGCGCTACTCAAACCATTCGTCACGTTCGGAATGGAAATGCTGATTACCCGGTTGGTTGCCGTCAAACGGCTCAAAGCCGTGCCGTCTCCAAGCGGAATTGCAACCACGATTTTCCATGTGTTGGAAGGAATATACGCCTTGCCGCTAGGAATTGTGTTTGTTCCAAAACCGCTTCCGCCGCAAATGATGAGCAGTTCGTTAGTGGTCAGCATCGAACGGCAGTAATCTTCAAAATTGCCCCACACCCCCTGATTGTTCTCCGCCGACTGCGGCATGATGTTTGACATGAAGAAAACGAGTTTGTTGTCGTTGGTGGTGTCGGTGCGGTCTGCGGACGGGCAGAGATGCCCGCGATTGAAAAGATTTGTTCCCACGCCGTTGTAATCGGTGGTCGTTACGCGATAAAAATTCGGCGGCAGATTTGTGTCGGTGTAATATGTGGAGTTCCGCCCGCTGCCGCCGATGTCGCCCGCTGTCAAATCCCACGATGCCCAAACGGGTTCGCCCAGATTGTCGCTGTAATCAATGGCCTCGACGGTTCGTTGAATCAAATAATGATCGTGATTGTTTGTGTCCGTGATTGCGCCGCTTGGATTGCCAAGCTGCATTTGAAGGGAAATGTCAATTGTGGCGCTCGTTCGTTGAGTGAAAAAGAACACAACTGAAAACAGCGCAAACCAAATTGATTTCATGCAGGAAAAGTTTCGTTTGCGAAGGAGAAGTCGGCAAGCCGAAATGATAATAAGGCCAGCTATTGTTTTAACGCGCCATTGCCACGCGCATTTTTGCCGGTGCTTTTATCGAAGGAGTCTTGGCGGGCGAAAGCCGCACGTCCGGCTGGATGGACTCACCCTCCGCTTCCTGCATTTCTTGTTCGACTTCAATTTCCGTTTCTTCGGCGGCGAGCGAACTCGCGGCCTGATTCTTGGTGATGTCCAAAGCATCTTCCAATTCTTTTTCCCGCTTAACAAGCGATTGCAGCTTGGTTTCATGCTCGAATGGCTCTCCGATTTTCACTTCCAATTCATGGCCTTTCTTTTCCGTGTCAGCCAACTCGCGTTGTTCACGCGCGAGCCGTTCCTCCAAGTTTTGCGCGGCATATTCAAGCGAGCGAATTGTTCCCGCCGCCGTCTCGCCGACATTGACGGAGTAATGATAATGTCCTTTCAAAATGATTTCCGTTGGCTGCAAAACTCCGGGTCGGGCCATAACTTCAAAGCCAGCGAATGAGCCGACGATATGCGAATTGGTCGAGCCAGCGACTCGCTTGGCAATTCGATTGAGCAATTCACCGGCGATGCCACGGTCTTTGATGATTTGTTTATCCAGTTCAATTTCAAAAACATCGCCGCGCGTATCCTTGCGTTGAGCCATGTCCAGTTTGATATTTTCAATTCGGTGGCTGATAACCGGAATGGCTTCCTTCGCATGACGGAGATTCGAGCGGATGCGAAATTGCGCTTCGGCGTGTTGCGAGCGCAACCGTGTCAGCCGCGTGATTTCCGCGTCAACGGTCGCTTTTTCCATCACGAGCGGATTGCCGGATGCAATCGCCTTCACTTCGGCATACGTCAACGCTCTTGAATCAATGTCCTCAATGTGCCGGACGTGCGTATCGCCGGTCATCACCTGTTGGATGAACTTGGCTTTTGTCTCAAGCGTCTGCCACATATACGCATCAAAACTGCCCTCGGCGACGTAGCGATAAATCTGAATGGATTTATTGAGATTGCCCTGCCGTAAAATTCTACCCTCGCGCTGCTCCACGTCGGCGGGTCGCCACGGAGCATCGAGATGATGAAGGGCGATGAGCCGCTCCTGCACGTTTGTTCCCGCGCCCATCTTTTGAGTGCTGCCCATCAGGATTCTAATTTTCCCTGACTTCACCTCCTTGAACAAAATCATTTTTTGAACATCGCTGTCATAATCCTGCATGAACGCTATTTGTTCGGCGGCAACGCCGCGACGGATGAGTTTTTCCTTGAGATCATCGTAGGCGCAAAACTGCCGCTTCAATTGCGATGGCGTGGACAAATCGCAAAACACAAGTTGGGTGCTTTGGTCTTTTTCAGTGTCGCGCCAGATTTGATGAATTTTGTCCGCAGCCAGATTGATTTTGCTGTCAGGATGGTCTTTTGCTCGCGGGTTTAATACGCGCAAATCCAACGCGGCCTTGCGGCCTTCGGTGGTGATTTTGAGCATATTGTCTTCTTCGGGGGTGACTTCCCTTTTTCGGATGGCTTCAGCCCGCTCAACAAGGCCGTCCACGACTTTTTTCAACTCCGGCGTTGACGGCGCACGGATGACAACCGGCTTGCCGGTGTGGATTTCCGGCACGGGCAATTTGAGCATGGCGGCGGTCTGAATGTCGGCGGTCTGGCAGAAAAGTTGCATCAATTCTGGAACATTGATGAAGCGGGCGAATCGCGTATTGAGCCGGTAGCCCGCGCCGTCGGGCGAAAGCTCCATCGCCGTCACCGGCTCGCCGAATGTCGCCGCCCAGGAATCGAAGTGGTGCAAGCCCTGCTTTCGCAACATCCCCATTTGCAAGTAACGCTGCATCGTGAACATTTCTGCAACGCTGTTGGCAATCGGCGTTCCGGTCGCAAAAATGACTCCGCCGCCGTTGTTGATTTTCTGGATGTATTGAACCTTCAAAAACATATCGAAGGCGCGTTCGGAAGCCGTTTGCGGCATACCGGCGATGCGCGTCATTTTCGAGATGTAAAAAAGATTTTTGAAATAGTGCGCCTCGTCCACAAAGAGCCGGTCAATGCCGAGTTCTTCAAACGTGAGCGTGTTGTCTTTTTTTTCTTCGGCGGAAAGAAGTTTCAATCTCGTTTCCAATTTCTTCTTGGCCGATTCTAGCCGTTTCACAATGCGCCGGTCGCCCTTCCCTTCCATCCGTTCTCGAATGGCCTTATCCAATTCGTCGAGTTGAGTTTGGAAAAAGTCGTGCTTGGCCTTTTCGGACATGGGAATTTTTTCAAAGCCAAAATGAGTGACAATGATTGC
>DASXED010000120.1:0-35485 GCA_036490295.1 Verrucomicrobiia bacterium
GGACGATCAAGGTGAACACGCAATGGACGCAGCTTTTGGGTTCGGAATTGGGTTATCAAAATACTTTCTGGGATTACAGTCAGAGCGGGGGAAACACTGTTGCTCCGTTTAGCACTCCAAGTTACGCCGGATTGCTTGATCAAATTGATAATATGGCATGGTTGAATCTCACTTGGCAGGCGTTGCCGACAACGGTGTTGTTTGTTGGTTATCAGTATGAACAGGACAATTACACAGGAAACGAGATAATTGCCCCCGGTTTCAAAAGTGACAACCGCGACAGTCGTTCGCAATATGGATATTTGGGAGTGAAATATAATCCATTGGATAATCTTACTATCGCGTTAAAAGGCGGCATTCAATACATACAATTTTACAATCCTCCGACCACTGTGCCGGCAACTCCGTCAACCAGTTCGACCACTCCGTATGTGGATTTCTCTGCGACCTATACTTATTTGCCAGGCAGTTATGTGCAGGTCGGTTTCACGCAAACGCGGAATGCGAGCAGCGTCGTCGGCGTTCCAACGGCGAGCGGCCAGATTACCGAGGATGAAGAAAGTTCTACGGTTTATGCTTCCGTCAACCATCAGTTCACGCCAAAGCTGACGGGCAGTGCGATAGGCCGTGTTCAACGCTCGACTTTGGAAGAAGGCCAGTTCAATAATTCCGTGGAAACATGGTATTCTTTTGGACTCAATTTGGCATACAGCTTTAACCAGCACCTTTCGACTGAAGTTGGCTATAATTTCGACGATCTCGACTCAAATGTGCCGGGACAGAATTACAAGCGCAATCGCGCCTACATAGGTGTTACGGCAACTTATTAAGCGAAAAGTTTGATGAGATTTTTTTGAGCGTTTGAACGGGGGCAGACGTCAATAGTCTGCCTCCCATTTTTTTGAACTTATGGATTCGTTGAAACCCCAGCCGACACCAGAAGCCAAGCTGCACTTTCTTGATTATTGGCGCATCATCCGCATTCGCAAAACCGTCATCATCGCGGTTTTTTTGCTGATTGCCATCACCGCCACGGTGGTGACGTTCATTCTGCCTGAATCGTATTCCAGCACCGCCCGCATCAAGATTGAAAATGACGTCAGCGACATTGCATCAATCAACTCTCCGCAGATGAATCTGGGATACGACCCTTATTTCATCCAGACCGAGTTTGAAATCATCCAATCCGAGACCGTTCTTGGCAAGGTGATTGACGCGTTGAACCTGAATGTGGCTTGGGGAAAAAAATACGCCGGCGGAGAGACGCTTCAAACCGACCAGACCATGCGGTTGCTCAAGCAGCGTTTGCGCCTCAGCCCGGAACGCAACACCAAAATCATTGACATTACCATCTACAGCGAAGACCGGGACGAAGCTGCCCGCATTGCAAACGCCATTGTCGTCGCTTATCGCGATTACCGGCTGAACCTGCGCATGGGGCAGACAACGGGAGGCATCAATGTTTTACAGGCCAGTTTTGACGAGGATAGCCAGAAAATCCAGGCTGTTCAGACGAATGTGGACAAATTGCGCAATGAGTTGAACATCATTGACCCGGATCCCGCATCCGATGCTCCAGCCCCCACGTTGACGCCGGACGAATTGCGGCATTTTGAAGAGCTGCGCATTGACGGTCAGGCGACTTATGCAAGACTCAATGAACAGTTGACCGGGTTGAAGGCCAAAACTCCCGACCAGTTGAGGGATGTTCTGCCGACCACCGTTCAAGACACGGCATTGACCGAGTTGTTGAACAATCTAAACGAAGCACAGCAACAGTTGGTCAAATTGAAAAGCGACGAAGGAGTGGACAATCCGGATGTTATCCGAGTCCAAAATTTGGTGGCAGAATTAAACCGTGAGATTGACGCTCGCGTTACCGGCATCATGGCCGGTTTGGAAAATAACGTGCAGTCTGAAAAGGCCACGTTGGACTCGCTTGTCACAGCCGTTCAGGATGCCAAACAAAAAGACCAGGAGGAAGCCACGAGAGGCCAGCCTTATTGGGAGGAGAAACGCAAACTTGAGAATATGCTGGAATTTCACAAGATTCTCGAAGCGAAAATTGACGAAGACAAACTCGACCAGGCAATTCCAAAAACCGCCATGATGGAGGTTGTTGACCAAGCCAGACCGGGCAAGGATCCAGTTCGTCCGAACAAGACGCTGAACATAGTCCTTGGCATCGTTGTCGGCCTTGTGGTTGGCGTTGGTCTGGCCTTTTTTATTGAATATCTCGACACCAGCGTCAAGACCATTGACGACGTGGAACGCGCGTTGCAATCGCCAGTGCTCGGAGTCATACCGCAAAACGTCGGCTCTCTGATTGACGAGGGATCCGACAGCCAGTATGCCGAGGCCTACCGGGTTCTTCGGACTCATATTCTGTTCTCCCGCAAAGACGAGAAGCTCAACACTCTTGCCGTTGTCAGCGCCGGCGCGGGAGAAGGCAAATCCACCACGACGCTCAATCTGGCCACGACGTTCGCACAGTCCGGCCAGCGGATATTGGTTGTGGATTCCGACCTGCGCCGTCCCACGTTGCACAAGCTTCTTCATGTCAGCAACAGCCTCGGACTGGTCAGCTACCTGCTCAAGCAGAACACGCTGGAGGAAGTCATTCAGAAGACAAATGTTCCGATGCTTGATTTCTTGGCCAGCGGCAAACTGCCCAGCAGTTCCATGGGCATTCTCAATTCACCCCGGATGAAGGAATTGATCACGGAATTGAAGAAGCGCTATGATTTCATCTTCTTTGATTCGCCGCCGATCATGGGCGTGAGTGACGCCTCCATTTTGGCCAGTGAAGTGGACATGACCATCCAAGTCATCCAATACCGCCGCTATCCGCAACCCATGAACATCCGCGCCAAGCAGATGGTTGAAAAAGTCGGCGGCAATCTCGTTGGCATCGTTCTCAACAACATCAATATGTCGCAGGACGAAGGCTACTACTACTACAGCGGCTATTACCACGGCTATTACAATTATTCGCAGGATGAAGGGGAGCAGGAAGCCGCCGCGCAAAATGACGCCGCCGGTTCCGACAAGGGCGGCATCAAACAAAAGTATTGATTGTGCGTCCGGTTTTGCAAGGATTACGCTTTATGAAATTATTTTGGAAACTGTCAGGGGCTGGATTTTTTCTCTGCGGACTGCTTCTCGCAGCCGCAATGTTTTCCGGCTGTGCATCAACGTCAGGCGATCCCGTCTTTTCCGACAACCCGCACGCAGCGGCTTCGCCCGCCTCGTCCACGCCTTCATCTGAAGCAGACGCAGCCGTGTTTCGCGTCGGGGAAACGGTGGTCATAACCTTTTCCGGCGGTGGCAACGTCGGCCAGGATTCTCAAACGCCGATAATGCCCCAGCATCAGGAGCCTATCAAGGAAGACGGCACCATCACACTTGACTTGATTGGCTCGGTCAAAGCCGCCGGCAAAACCCCGGGTGAATTGCAAAATGAAATTCACGACCTTTATGTGCCAAAATACTATGTCCGCCTCACCGTCACCGTCAGCTCCCAGGATCGCGTGTTTTACGTCGGCGGCGAAGTCGTCAAGCCGGGTGTGTTCCAGTATCTCGGTGAAACCACTGTGACCAAAGCCATCCAGTCCGCCGGCGATTTCACCGATTTCGCCAACCGCGGCAAAGTCTGGCTCATCCGCGCCAACGGCCAGCGCATCAAGGTCAATTGCACCAAAGCCCTTGAAAATCCGTCTTTGGATCCGCCCGTTTATCCCGGCGACCAGATTCAGGTGCCGCGCCGGCTCATTTGATGATTCAACTCAAAATCCTGTCGGGAAAAAAGGCGGGCGGCCAAACGGTTGTCCGCCATTTTCCTTTTCGCATCGGACGCGCACCCGGCAATGATTTGCAACTCGATGATGACGGTGTCTGGAACCAGCACCTCGCCTTGGAATTTCAAAAAAAGGAGAATTTCAATCTCGCGACTGCTCCCGGTGCGCTCGTCACCGTCAACGGCGGGCCGGTTCAAAACGCAATTCTTCGCAACGGCGACATCATCGCGCTCGGCTCCGCCAAACTGCAATTCTGGCTCGCTGTCGCCAGACAGCGCGGTTTACGATTCCGCGAGGGATTTGTCTGGGCGCTGCTGGTTTTCATCACGCTTGGCCAGTTTGCCTTGATTTACTGGCTGGTGCGTTGATTGAAGAAATTTTTTGCGCTCTTTGTGTTCTTTCGCGGCCATTCAATGCCGGAAATGCCGTGTGCCAGTGAACGCCATTGTCATTCCGCGTTCATCCGCCGCCGCGATCACTTCTGAATCTTTCACCGAGCCGCCCGGTTGGATTGCCGCCGTCGCGCCCGCATCCGCCGCCGCAATCAAACCGTCCGTGCGCGGAAAAAATGCATCGCTGCAAACCACGCTGTCTTTAAGCGACAATTTTGCTTCGCCCGCTTTCCAAATGGCAATCCGGCTTGCGTCCACGCGGCTCATTTGGCCCGCGCCAATTCCCAAAGTCCTGTCCGCGCTCGCATAAACAATCGCATTCGATTTGACGTGCTTGACCACGCGCCAGCCGAACAGCATCGCGCTCAATTCCAATTCCGTCGGCTGCCGCTTCGTCACAATCTTCAAATCTGCGCGCGACGCCGTTTTCAAATCGCGCTGCTGCAACAAAAAGGAATCCGCGCCGACGCTGCGGATGTCAAAGCCGCTTTGGACTTTGGACTTTGGACTTTGGACTAATTTTAGCAGCCGCAGGTTTTTCTTCTTCTGCAAAATTTCCAGCGCCTCCGCCGAGAAATCCGGCGCAACAATCACTTCGCTGAAAATTTCCGCAATCGCCTCCGCGCAATCGCCGTCCAAAATTTTGTTCACCGCGATGATTCCGCCGAATGGCGCCTGTTTGTCCGTCGCGAATGCTTTTTCCCATGCTGTGTGCAAATTCGCACCCTGCCCGACGCCGCAAGGATTCGTATGCTTCAAAATCGCCAGTGTTGGCGGGTCTTTTTCAAATTCAGAAATCAGATTTGCAGCGGCGGTTAAATCCAAAATGTTGTTGTAAGAAAGTTCTTTGCCGTGCAGCTGCTTGAAAAATTCATTGAAGCCACCGTAAAGTGCGGCCGCTTGATGCGGATTTTCACCGTAGCGCAACGATTGCACCTGTGACATGTGAATTGAAAAGCTAACCGGCATTGTTCCTGTCGTCGGAGGAAGTTTTTTACTCAAATAATCGGCAATTGCTCGGTCATAAGTGGCCGTTCGCGCAAAAACTTTTTGGGCAAGTTTGCGGCGCAGTTCCAAAGTTGTGTTTCCGTTTTCTGCAATTTGCTTTGCCGCTTCGGAATAATCCATCGGATCAACAACAACCGTGACGCTGTCGTGGTTTTTGGCCGCGCTGCGGAGCATCGAAGGCCCGCCGATGTCAATGTTCTCAATCGCGTCGTGCAACGGGACATTTGGCTTGGCGACGGTTTGCTCGAACGGATAAAGATTCACGACGACCAGATCAATCGGCAAAATACCGTATGCTTTCGCCGCCGCTTCGTGAGTTTCATTACCGCGAATGAAAAGCAATCCGCCGTGGACTTTCGGATGCAAAGTCTTCACGCGGCCATCGAGCATTTCGGGAAAGCCGGTATGTTCGCTGATGTCTTTTACCGCGATTCCGGCTTCGCGCAAAATTTTCGCCGTGCCGCCGGTGGAAATGATTTCGATTCCGGCCTGCGCCAGGATTTGCGCAAACGGAATCAAGCCTGTTTTGTCCGAAACCGAAATGAGCGCGCGTTGGATTTTTGCCATGTGCGGCAAGAATCTTTCAGAGTTGCGATAAAATCGCAATTCAAACCGGCGATGAAATTATTTCGCCGACGCTTGAATCATGTTCTCGCCGATGGCGCGCTGGAGTTTCGCGCGCGCGGTGTCGTAATCGTGCAGCGCCTGAACCTGCGTCGTGCGCGCCTGCGTGAGCGCGGTCTCGGAGTCAAGCACGTCGAGTTGCGTGCCGGTGCCGGCCTCGGCGCGCGCCTTGGCCTCGCGCAACGCCTCGTCGGCCTCTTCCTGGACTTTTTGCTGCGAATCCAAAACTTCCTTCGCCTCGATGAAATCGGAATATGCCGTGCGGACTTCGAGTTCAATCTGCCGCGACTGGTCGGTTAAATCGTTTTTTGATTTTTCATAAAACGCGTTGGCCTGAACCACTTTTCCGTGCGTGAGCAACCCGTCGAAAATATCCCAGCTCATTTCTGCGCCCGCGTTCCAGCCGTGAATGTCGTGGTCGAGCGTGACCGGCGCCGTGAACTGCGCGTTATACCAATCGTAGCCGGCAAAAACGGAGACGGTCGGTTTGTAGCCGGATTTGGCGTTGACGATGTTGAGCTTTTGCAACTCTTCAGATTTTCGCAGTGCAACAAGTTCCGAGCGGTCGGTCAGCGCAGTTTGAATTGCGTCGGGCAAATTCACTTCATACGGCGCGTCGTCGAGCGCGTCGCTCAAATTCAGCGGAACGTCTTCCCAAATGTCGCGCGGCAGATTATAGCCGAGCAGATTGGACAGATTATTTTTGGCGATGCGATAATTATTTTTCGCCTGAATCAAGGCCGGACGCTCGTTGGCGACGGCGACTTCCGCGCGCAGCACGTTGAATTTCGGAACCGTGCCCGCGTTGAGACGGTTTTGCTGATCTTCCAATTCTTTTTGCAGCAAATTGACTGACGCCTCGTGGACGGTGATTTGCTGTTGCGCAAGCAGCACGTCGTAGTAGGCCACGCGCGTGTCGAGCAGTTCATCGGCGAGAACGGTTTGAAATTGCGCGAGCGCCTGCTGTTTCGTCGCGTCCGCCGCGCGAAATGCCGCGACCATTTTTCCGCCTTCGTAAATCGCCTGAACGAGTTGCACGCCCGCGTTCCAGTTTTGATTCGGCTGGGTGAATCCTCCGGGAATGGGAAAAGATTCAATCGCGCCGGGGTCGGTGTATTTATACTGGCCGCTCGCGAGCAACTGCGGCAGCGCGACCGCGCGCGTCTGCACGACGACGCCATGCGACGCTTCCAGATCATTTTGCGCCTTGAGAATCATCGCGTTTTGCTGAAGCGCGAGATTCAGGCAATCGGTCAGCGAGAGCGGCTTTGAAATCCACGCGGGCGAATTGGTCTCGGCGGCGACATTTGCATTTTGCGCGACCGCCTCGCCGCAGGCGGCGCAAATGAACGCGCCTAAAAATAAAAAAAACTTCTTCATGCCGCCGCCAGCTTATCAATTGGACGGCACGACGCAAACTTGCAAATTTCCGCCGTTTGCGTTCTATTGGATGAAATGTGGCCGCAAAATAATTTCATTTTGACCGCGCTTGCGCCGGCCAATTTCCGCGCCGGCCGTCCTTCAAGTTTGCCATGAAGAAAAAGATTTTTGCTTCCATCCTGATCCTCGCCGCGATTGCCGGCTGCATTTACTACGCGCTGGCGCGAACGCCTGCGAAAATCATTTTGACCGGCATCGTCACGACGGACGAAGTCATCGTCAGCCCGGAAATCCAGGGGCGCTTGCAAAATCTTTTTGTCAAACAGGGCGACGCGGTGACGAACGGCGAATTGCTGGCGGAGATACAGCCGCAGACGCAGCAGGCCGACGTGCAATTTTATGCGAGCAGCGAGCAGCAGGCCGCTGCGGACGTCGTGCAGGCCAAAGCCGATTTGGAAAACGCGCGCCTGAACTTCGAGCGCATTGGAAATTTATATTCCAACAACACGGAATCCGTCCAGGCTTACGACACCGCGCGAACGTCTTACGAATCGGCGAAAGCGCGTGTTGATTCTTTGAACCGACAAACGCAAGCCGCGAACGCGCAAAAAGAAAAAGCTGCCGTGCAATTGAGCTACACAAAAATTCTTGCGCCGATTAACGGCGTCGTGGACAAGCGCGTCACGCTGCAAGGCGAAGTCGTCAATCCCGGCCAGGCCATCGTCACGCTCATCAATCAGGACGGCCTTTGGGTGCGCGCGGACGTCGAGGAAACTTACATTGACCGGATTCATCTCGGCGAAAAGTTGCAGGTGAAACTGCCGTCGGGCGCGACGCGCGAAGGAACGGTTTTTTATCGCAGCGTTGACGCCGATTACGCGACGCAACGCGACGTGAGCCGAACCAAGCGCGACATCAAGACCTTTGAAATCCGCCTCCGTTGCGACAATTCCGACCGCGCGTTTGCGGTTGGAATGACGGCGTATGTGGAATTGCCGGTGAAATGAAAATGACGACAAAAGTTAAATTAAAAGAATTTCGTTATTGGGCATTTTCCATTTCGACGTTGCCGGTGCGATTTCTCTTTAATTGCATTTTTATTCTCTGGGCATATCGGTTAACACCTTATCCAACAGCTTTTGAAAAATTTGGAGTTCGTGTGGTCGATCCCGAAGATGACGGAACATGTAACTATACTCGCAAAGTTTATGTAGCGTTGGAGTTGTTAAATCGGCATGACCAAGAAAAATTCGAAATAATAAGAAAAAATTTTCGCATAATTTTTTTAAAACCGGCCAATTCTAACAAAGTTGCTTTTTATTGGGGGTTTGGCGTTTGCTCATTAAACAAACGAAAAATTCCAGAATCAAATTACACCGGCTCCCTTATTGGTTGGTTGGTTTATGAAGCCTTCAAAGCAAAATCTAAAGGGAAATTCCGCTCATATCTTCCCGCGAGTGAAAAAGTTCGAAATCTCTGCATGGAAGAAGTTCGGCGAACGCAGCAAAAATTCAACGAAATTTGAAGCATGTTCGACGTTGAAGTTGAAAATTTGACGAAGCGTTTCGGCGATTTCACCGCCGTGGACGCGCTGAATTTTTCCGTCGAGCACGGCGAAATTTTCGGTTTGCTCGGCCCGAACGGCGCGGGCAAATCCACATTGATCCGTATGTTGACGACGCTCGTGCCGCCGACTTCCGGCACGGCGCGCGTGAATCATTTTGACATCACGCGCGAAGCAAACGGTGTCCGGCAATCCATCGGCGTCATTCCGCAGGCGATGACAAGCGATCTTGAATTGAGCGCGAATGAAAATTTGACTATTTTCGCAAAACTTTACGGCATTCCGCGCGAAAAAAGAAATCGCGTCATTCCGCAATTGCTTGAAGAGGTGGATTTGACGAAATGGGCGGACAAGCCGGTGAAAATGTTTTCCGGCGGGATGCGGCGGCGGATGGAAATCGCGCGCGGCCTCGTCCACGAGCCGAAGATTTTTTTTCTCGACGAGCCGACGACCGGCCTCGACCCGGTTTCGCGCGTGGCCGTCTGGGAAATGCTCGCGCGGCTCAAGCGCGAGCGCGACCTGACGATTCTGGTCACGACGCATTACATGGACGAGGCGGACAAATTGTGCGACCGCATCGCCATCATTGATCACGGCAAACTCGCCGCGCTCGATTCGCCGCTGAAATTAAAGGCTTCAATTCCCGGCAAAAATGTCTTGGAAGTCAGCTTCAAAGAAGTTCCGCAAAATTGGATTGAGACGCTGAAAAAATTGCCGGAAGCGGCGGACGTGAAAGCGGACGGCAACATTTTCCGTATTTCATCGAACAATGGCCCGCGCACGACAGTTGAATTGCTCGAAGCGGCGCGAACGGCGAACGTCACGGTGACTTCGCTGTCCGTCCAAAGCACGACGCTTGACGATGTTTTTGTTCATTACACCGGCCATCAATTGCGCGACACTTTGCAAAATCCGACGGCGGCGGAAAGTCCGTTCATCCTAAATCGAAACTGAAATGCACCGCGTATGGGCCATCATTGAACGCGATTTGCGCCGTTTCCGGCGCAGTCCGGTTTTGGTCATCGTCTCGATCATCATGCCGCTCGTGCAACTCGTCGTGCTCGGCTACGCGTTCGGCGGGAAAATACAAAATCTTAAAGTCGGCGTCGTGGACGAAGACCACAGCGTTCCGGCGATCAAATTGCATGAAATGTTTCAAGCCGTCGCCGCGAACGCAAAGACGTTCACGCCGATTTATTACAGCGACAAGGCGATTGCTGAACGCGATTTGCGAAATGGAAAAATCAACGGCGTGCTGGACATTCCGTCGGAATTTTCGCGCAAAGTTCTTGCCGGTGCGAATCCAAGAATCGCGCTCGTTGAAGACAACACGGATCAATTTTCGTCCTCGGCGCTCGAAGGCAGTCTGGACGCGATGCTCGCACCTTACAATTCGCCGGCCGTCCAACCGCGCATGACGGCGAACGCGACGCTGGCCGTCGTCGAGGTTTATCCTTATGTGCCTTACATCCAGTATTTGCTGCCGGGCGTCATCGTGCTGGCGATTTTTGTCTCGGCGATGATTGGCGGCGGCATCATTTTCATTGACGACAAGGCGCGCGGGTTGCACGAAGGCTATCTCGTCACGCCGATTCGGAAATTTGAATTGATTCTCGGTTTCACGCTTGCGGGCGCGGCCAAAGCCATTATCGCCGGATTTGTCCTCGTGACGCTCGGTTCAATCATCGCTGGAATTCCCGATCCGCTGAATCCGCTGCGTTTGTTGAAAATGTTCATCGTCGTCGTCGCGACGGCGCTGGCGCTGATCAGCATGATGTTTTTGATCATGGTGCGCGTAAGCGACCCGCTCGTGCCGCGCGCGATTTTCGGAATGCTTAACACGGTTTTGTATTTTCCGAGCGGCGCGGTTTATCCGACGCAATCATTTCCCGCGTGGATGAAGGCGATTGCCGTCGTTGACCCGTTCACTTATGCCGTGCATGGCTTCAAGCAACTCGTTTTGAAAAACACGGGCTTGATGGCGGTCAGCGGCGATTTGCTTTTTTTAATTTGTTTTACCTCGCTGGCGATGACGCTGGCGACACTGCTTTTTCGCCGGACATTGTGATGTGAACGGCGCATTTCTGTTTCGTGCGCTTACTTTGAAACAATTCCGTGCGTGCCGATGGAAAATGAAACAATCACGTCATGGTCAATTACAAATAGCACGCGATATTTGTCCGTCACATAAAGGTCAAAGACTTGATGGTCATGCCACGTTCTGCCTTCAAGTTTATGGACGTTCAGCGAAGGATGACGCCAGTTGTTCGAGAACAATGCAAATTTTGCGCGAGCGACGCGTTGAATTTCCGCAGGAAGCAATGCGAATTCTTTTTTGAAGCGGACTGTGCGACGGAAAATCACAAATCCTTGACCATGTCATCCATTGATTCGTAATCCTTCGGCTCGATCAAATCGTCTTTGTGTGCTTCCGTGTCCGCGATGTCCTTCGCGGTGGGCTTGCGTGAAGGCACGGTGGCGGCGAACAGCACCGGATCAAACGGCACTTCGGCGCGTTGCTTTTTCTCTTTTACTTTCACGAGAATAAATTAGCGCGGATGTGTCTGAAAAACAATGTCAAATTACTTTTACGATTTCAATTTTGCTTTCAAGCCCAAAGGGATTGAATCAATCAGCCCAGCGTTGACGCGCAGCGGCTACGCTGGGTGAAATCACAAATCGAAATCAACCCTGAAAGGGTTGAATCAAATCCGCGCCTCGCGCATCATCATGTCCATGCCGCAATCGCTCGCAAAAATTCTGGTGCACACGATTTTCTCGACCAAAGACCGCCGCCCGTTTTTGCGCGACAAATCTTTGCGCGACGAATTGCATCGTTACATCGGCGGAATTCTGACTAACCTTGATTGTCAACCCATCATCGTTGGCGGAGTCGAAGACCATGTTCATTTATTGTGCGCGCTGTCGCGCACGTGCAACGCGGCGGAAATGGTCAAGGAAACCAAACGCAGCTCGTCGTTGTGGATTAAAACCAAGAGCGCAGAATTACAGGATTTTGCATGGCAGAACGGTTATGGAATCTTTTCGATTGGATTTTCGCAAGTCGAGCCGGTCAAGGAATACATCGCGGGACAAGAGGAACATCATCGCAAAATTTCATTTCAGAATGAATTCCGGCAATTGTTGAAACGATACGAAATTGAATTCGATGAACGGTATGTTTGGGATTGATTCAACCCTTTCAGGGTTGATGATTTGTTTGGATGCTGACCCGGCGTAGCCGCTGCGCGTCAACGCCGGGCTGATTGATTTCATCCCGTTGGGATGATAAAAAATGTCAAAGTAATTAAATGCAATCGCCCCACGAACATCCAATTGCGGCACCAAGAAAAAACATGAATGCGCCCATTATGAAAAAATAAATTATCCCAACAATTAAACGAATCCAAATTTTAGGCTTTAGCAAATTAAGGATGGCCGCAAGTCCGCTAATCAAAAGAAGAAAAAATACAAGTGGATACAATCGCGCAGGAAATAGATCGAATGGCGGTTTCAGTTCTTTTTCGAGCGACATATGCCAATAACAAAACCAGGCAAACGCTGCGTTTAATGCTGGAGCAGCAACCAGCGCCCAAACCCACAAAAACCATTTTGGAATTTTTTGCGTCACGAACTTTTTTGTTCTTCCTGATTTTCCAATTTCAACTGCTCCGGCGCTGCCGTCGCCAGACCCGGATCAGCCGTGACGGGCGCGGGCGGTTTTTCGACGGGGATGCGGCGGAGTTCGTCCGCGGCGGGCAAATCTTCCAGGCCGCGCAGGCCGAAGTATTCGAGGAACAGCGCGGTCGTGCCGTAAGTGTTCGGGCGGCCGACAACTTCCGCGCGGCCGACCGACTCGACGAGGCCGCGTTCCATGATCGTCTGCATCGTGCCGTCCACGTTCACGCCGCGAATCTGCTCGACCTCGGCGCGCGTGATGGGCTGGCGATACGCGATGATGGCGAGCGTCTCCAGCGCCGGCTGCGAGAGCCGCGACGGGCGGAGCTTCACGCCGACGAGCGCACGCAGCCACTGGGAAAATTCCGGCTGCGTGACGAATTGCCATGACCCGGCGACGCACGCGAGCCGGTAGCTGCGCGCGGCGGTCTCGTGTTCGCGCGCGAGCTGTTCGAGCGCGGCGGTCAAGTCGCCCTCCCTGGTTTTGGCGAGCGATTTGGCGGTGACGTCGGCGTCCTCGTGTTCGGCGGCGCTGGCGAGGACATCGCGAAGTTCTTTCACGCTCAAAGGTTTTTGCGCGGAGAACAGCAGTGATTCGAGAATGAATTTAAGTTCCATGAGATTTTGAAAAATTATTGCAACGGCCTCTTAAAGATCAAAACTATTTTGCCGGTTCGGGTGTTTGAAAAAATTTCTTTATGCGGTGTGACTTTGCCGCTGGCTGGATCATAGTCAGTGCCCGAAATAAATTTAGCTCCAGCAATTGTTTCGATTTGAGGAATTGCAGAAACTAATTCCCATCCATCTTTTCCAGCGCGGTCAACGCTGAAAAGTTCTGGATGCTCTTTTGTCGCCGCGTCTAGTTCATCCAAATCAAAACTGCCTGAATCGGAAAGCGCGCCGTCATACATTTCGATGTCCATCGGATTTTTTTGTGAAGCTCTTGTCGCTTCGCCGTGGGCGTTGTTCTCAATAGTTATCATTTTATATTCCCAGCGGACTTGCTTTGGCTCAAGCGCAGGTGCAGCGGGTTTGTTGCATCCGCACAGGACGAGTGCTGCGAAAAGAATTGCAATGGCGTCTTTCATTTTATTCTGGTTGAGAGTTGGTTTCAGATGCAGGCGTAGGAAAAAATTCGGTTGGCGGCATGGCATTTTGCGTTCGACGGATTTCGATTTCCGCAAACGCCTCGGGCTGGACGCAGACGAGTTGCTTGAGCCGGATCAATTCCAGCAGCGCGAGAAAGGTGCAGATGACTTCCGCGCGGCTCGCGGCGCTCTCAAACAATTCGGCGAAGCGCACGCCGCCGCGCTCGGAAAGGATTTTCAGGATGCTTTCGATCTTTTCGCTGACGGTCCATTTGTCCTCGAAAATGTCGCGCGCGTCGCCTTCGCGTTTTTTGAAGCGTTGCAGCACGCCGTTGACGGCGTTGAGCAGGTCGAAAATGGAAACGTCCGGTTTCGGCGCGGGCGCGGCGGATTCAAATTCCAGTTTTCCCGGCAGGCGCGGAAAAATATTTTCCTGTTCGGCCTCGCGCACCTGCAATTGCGCGGCGGCGTCCTTGAATTTTTTATATTCGACGAGCTGCCGGATCAATTCCCAGCGCGGATCTTCGCCTTCATCCTCGCCTTCGACGACGACTTGCTGATCCACGGGCAGGAGTTCGCGGCTCTTGATATACATGAGCGTCGAGGCCATCACGAGAAATTCGCCGGCGACCTCAAGATCGAATTCGCGCATGAGGTCAATGTGCGCGATGAATTGCGTGGCGAGTTTGGTGAGATTGACCTCGTAAATGTCCACTTCCTCCTGCTTGATGAGATAAAGCAGCAGGTCGAGCGGGCCTTCAAAGACCTCGAATTGGACTTTGTATTCGGACATGAATTGTTTGAGCCGGGAAAAATTCTAAAGCGGCGGCGTCGGGTTGGCAATGTTGGAACGGAAATGAAAAGTTTTGTTGCGCTTGCCTTTCCAGCGGCTCTGACTCAATTTTGAACGCATTCAATGTCACGTTCAGGCAAGGAATTTTTGAGAAGAATTTGCCGCTGGTCTGTGCTTCATCCGCATTGGGCGCTCACGCTGGTCACGCTGGCCGTTCTCGCCCCGTTTTTGGCGAAGCCGTTCAACATTGATGATCCGCTTTTTGTCTGGACGGCCCGACAAATCCAATTGCATCCGGGCAATCCCTACGGGTTTGACGTGAACTGGTATGGCGTTTCGCAGCCGATGTGGTCGGTCACGGAAAATCCGCCGCTGGCTTCCTATTATTTGGCGCTGGCGGCGACAATTTTCGGCTGGAGCGAAGTCGCGCTGCATTCCGCGTTTTTGCTGCCAGCAATCGCGGTGATTCTGGGAACATATCGTCTGGCGCGGTATTTTTGTGATCATCCCGCGCTCGCGGCGCTCGCGACTTTGTTCGCGCCGGTCTTTCTGGTCTCAAGCACGACATTGATGTGCGACGTGCTGATGCTGGCGTTCTGGGTCTGGGCGATTTTATTTTGGATCGAAGGAACGGAGCGAAATAATTTCCGGCAATTGTGCGTCGCGGGATTGCTGATCGCGCTCGCGGAGCTGACCAAGTATTTCGGCGCGTGCCTGATTCCGCTGCTGGCGGCCTACAGCCTGATTTCCAGACGCCCGCTGAAAACTTGGGGCGCCAGTCTGCTGATTCCACTCGCCGCGTTGTGCGCGTATCAGTGGGCAACCTTCGCGCTTTACGGATACGCCCTGATGTCCGAGGCGGCGAATTACGCCGCTTATGCGAAAGGGGTCATTGGATTTTCAGGAATCACTGAAGGCTTGGTCGCGTTGACATTCACCGGCGGATGCCTTGCCGTGGCGGTTTTTTTTGCGCCGCTGCTTTGGCGAAAACGGACGCTGGTCGCATTGGCAGCAGGCGCGGCTTTAATCATCGCCGCACTTTTCATCCGGGAAGCCGTGATGAAAAAATATTCGGCGATTCCCGGCGCGTTCCAATCATTTGTCGAAATCCAAATTGTCTTCTGGGCAACCGGCGGAGTTTGCGTGCTGGCGTTACCAATTGCGGACATTCTTCGCCGACGCGATGCGCGTTCTTGGTTGCTGCTGTCATGGATGTCCGGGACTTTTATATTTGCCGCGTTCATCAACTGGACTGTCAACAGCCGCTCCATTTTGCCGATGGCGCCGGCCATGGGAATCTTGCTCGCCCGCAATCTGGATCAAAAAAATTTTACAGGACGGAAAAACTGGCCGATTGCCGTTGTGATTGCTTTCGTCCTCGGCGCAACGCTTGCGTTGCTCGTCGCGCGCGCCGATTTTTTGCTGGCCAAAGCCGTCCGCCAAAGCGCCGGACAAGTCGCCGCCAACTATGGGCGCGGGCCGGGGACGCTGTGGTTTCAAGGACACTGGGGATTTCAATACTACATGGCCGCGTCCGGCGCGTCGGCGATGGACTCGGAACATTTCGCATTGAAGCCCGGAGACAATCTTGTCCTGCCGGTGAACAATACAAGCCTGTTTCCGGTAAATTCAAAAATAACGGCATTGCGGGAGACGATCGCCGTTTCCAGCCCGCGCCTGCTTGCGACGTGGAATGCGCCGGCGGGCGCGGGTTTTTATGCGTCAACAGAAGGGCCGCTGCCGTTTGCCATTGGCAACGCGCCGCCGGAAAATGTTTTTGTTTTTGCCGTGAAACGACCGGTTTCCGTGCCGCCCAGAAAATTTTAACAGGACGCAAGGAACCGGATTCTAGAAATTTGAATGCGAGGCATTGTCCTAATCTTAATCCCGCTCTTAATCGTAATCCGTTCCAAGCCGGTTAAGATTACGATTACGAATTAAGATTAGGACACCGCCTGTGAGTGCGCAAACTTGACGCAAGCGGCTGGAAAAACTAATCTGTCACTCGGTTGGTGGTCGTAGCTCAATGGTAGAGTCCAAGCTTGGAGCTTGTTGTTGCGGGTTCGAATCCCGTCGGCCACCCCACTTCAAATTTCATAGTTCGGCCGCGCCTCGATTTTGCCCCACTTGATTTTGTGCCAGATGCGTTCGTGGACGTAATACAGGAAAACTTTCGTGAACAGTTCCACGCCGCTGATGGTGAACGCCCATTTCCATTGCCTGGTGATGAGAAAGGAAATGATCATTGTGTCAATGCTTCCCGCCAACCGCCATGAAACGGCTTTGACGAGGCTGCGATAATGTTTTTCGGCCATGCCGGAAATTATGAAAAGCCGGGGCGAACTTCAAACAAAGTCCGCTCGCGCAAAACGCTGTTTCCATTTGCTTTCGTCCGTTCGCGCAACTTTGGAGGATTGTTCCGCCACATTTCCTTTGCGCGCGCGCGTTGTTTTGGCAAAGTTCCGGCAGTCAGCAAATGAGATTGCTTTACGATATTCTGTTCACGATTGGCTTCGTGCTGTCCGCGCCTTATCACTTTTTCCGAATGTGGCGGCGCGGCAATTGGGAAGGCGGTTTTCTGGAGCGTTTTGGCATTTACGAGCCGAACATCAAGTCGCTTCAGCGGCGCAATGTCCTTTGGATTCACGCCGTGAGCGTCGGCGAGGCGAATTTGTGCGTGCAGCTTGTCCGCGCGCTCGAACCGCGCCTGCCCAAGATTAAAATCGTCGTTTCCACCACCACGACCACCGGCATGGCTGAATTGCGACGGCGGCTGTCCTCGCGCGTCATCAAAATTTATTATCCCGTTGACTCGCGAATCTGCGTCGCGCGCGCGCTGAAAACCATCAATCCCGAGGCCATCGTTTTGGTCGAATCGGAAGTCTGGCCGAATTTTTTCTGGCAGGCGCAAAAACTCCGCATCCCGCTGTTTCTGGCAAACGCGCGGCTGTCCGACAAATCTTATCGCGGTTACAAACGGTTCGCGTTTTTGTTCAAGCCGCTGTTCGCGTCGTTCACCGCCGTCGGCGCGCAAAGCGAGGCCGACGCCGGGCGCTTGCGGGAAATCGGCTGCCGTCCCGAAGCCGTCCGCGTCCTGGGCAACATGAAATTCGACGCGGCCAAATTCGACAAGCCCGGCGAACTTGACGTGTCCGCGATGCTGCGGCAGCTCGGCGTGCCGCCCGACGCGCCGATTTTGCTCGGCGGCAGCACGCACGCGGGCGAGGAATTGATTCTGGCCGAAATGGCGCGGCGGCTGCGCGTGCGGTTTCCGAAATTATTTCTCGTGCTGGTGCCGCGCCATCACGAGCGTTGCAAGGAAGTCGGGCGCGAATTGCGCGCGCATGGCGTGACGTTCATTTATCGCCGGGAAATTATTGCGGACACCCGGCACCGCGACGGCGATGTCCGGTGTTTGCTGGTGGACACGACCGGCGAACTGCGCTCCTTTTACGAGCACGCGACGGTTGTTTTTGTCGGCAAAAGCTTGACGGCCGCCGGCGGGCAGAATCCGATTGAGCCGGGCACGCTGGGCAAGGCGATGGTTTTCGGGCCGAATATGCAGAACTTCGCCGACATCGCGCGGAGTTTTGTCGCGCAAAACGGCGCGGCGCGCGTGCGCAGCGCGGAAGAATTGGAGGAAATGGTGGCGGGATTGCTGGCCAATGAGGGACGGCGCTCTGAAATGGGACGCAACGCGCAGCGGGTCATCCGCGAAAATCTCGGCGCGGTGGAACGCACGGCGGAAATGATCTTGGAAAATCTCCAGGGCTTCGGAATTTACGTCGCGCCGAAACAATGACGTTTCCCCGCTTGACGGGGATGAAAAGCCTTTCCATATTCCATGCCGCTTCCGGTTTATGCCGGAAGCGGCAAGCGTATGTCAAAATTGAAGGTTCGCAAGACCGAGGTGGATTCGTCCCTGAAAAAAAGAAAACGCAATATCGCGGCGGCCGCCGGCGTTGCCTCCCATCCCATCGCAGCCGGGTTGTCCAACGGCTCGGACGCCGAGGTTTCGGAAAAAATCAAGGAACTTGTCCGGCTCGCGCAGGAGCAGGGTCATTTGACTTACAACGACATCAATGAAGTGCTGCCGGAAAATTTCGTGACGCCGGAAAAGCTGGACGAAGTTTTTTCCAAGCTCCGCGCGCTTGAGATCGAAATCGTGGACCAGGCGGAAGTGGACAACGTCAAGAAACCCGAAGCCGAGGAGGAAGACACCAGCCGGCTGGACGTGCTCGACGACCCGGTGCGGATGTATCTCAAGCAGATGGGGTTGGTGGCGTTGCTGACGCGCGAGCAGGAGGTTGAAATTTCCAAGCGCATCGAGGCCGCCGAAAATGAAGTCCGCAAAATCGTCCATGGTTTTGGCTTTGCCGGCAAGGAACACATTGCGCTGGCGGAAAAGCTGATGGCCGACCCGCCGCGCGAACGCTTCGACCGCGTCATCCTCGACAAAAAGGTGGACAGCCGCGACGAACACCTGCACTCGCTCGCGAAGCTGGTCAAACAGACCCGCGAAATTGACCAGGAGGTGGACGCCAAATACACCGAGTGGCGGGACGCCCACGCCAAAATCAAGGGCAGCCGCGCGCTGGCCGCGTTCAAACGGATCGATCAAAAACTGCAAAGCCGGTTCCCGAAATTTTGCTTCAAGCACAAAGTCGTCGAGGAAATGGCGCTCGTCGCCGAAAACATCCACGACAGGATGCAATACAGCCTTCGCGCGCTGGCGGACACCGAATTGCAGCGCGAATCCAGCGCGCAGCAGCATCTGGTTGAAGCGGAAAAGCAAAAAATCAGGGCGCTCGAGGAATTCGTTCGGATGCCGCATGAAAGTTTTCTCAAGGCGTTTGACCGGCTGCGCGAATTTTCCACCCACGCGCTTCAGGCCAAGACCGAAATGGTCGAGGCCAACCTGCGCCTCGTCATTTCCATCGCCAAAAAATACACGAACCGGGGGCTTTCATTTCTTGATTTGATCCAGGAAGGCAACATGGGACTGATGAAGGCCGTGGAAAAATTCGAATATAAGCGCGGCTACAAATTTTCCACCTACGCGACGTGGTGGATTCGCCAGGCCGTCACGCGCTGCATCGCCGACCAGGCGCGCACCATCCGCATCCCGGTCCACATGATCGAAATCATCAACAAATTGATGCGCTCGCAAAATCGTTTGCTCCAGGATTTTGGCCGCGAACCGACGCCGGAGGAACTGGCCGACGAAATGCAAATGCCCGCCGACCGCGTGCGCGCCGTCTTGAAAATGGCGCAGCAGCCCATCTCGCTGCAATCGCCCGTCGGCGACACCGAGGACGCGAACTTCGGCGATTTCATCGAGGACAAGGCCGCTGAAAGCCCGCTCGACATGACCAGTTTCAGTCTGCTCAAGGATAAATTGGGTGACGTGCTGTGCAGCCTGACCGACCGCGAGCAAAAAGTTTTGGAGCTGCGCTTCGGCCTCGGCGACGGCAACGCCCGCACGCTCGAGGAAGTCGGCCAGCAATTCCGCGTCACGCGCGAGCGCATCCGGCAGATCGAGGCCAAGGCGCTCCGCAAAATGCGCCATCCCACGCGCCTGCGCCAGTTGCACGGGTTTTTGGAGATCGAGAACCTGGATTTGGATTGAGGCCGGCGAAATAAACTTGCCGCGCGCACGGCCCCGCGCAAAATGAATCCGGCCCGTAAAATTTTAGAAAATCAATCTCGCCTTTCTTCGTGTTCCTTTGCGGCAAAATCCTGCATTGATTTGGCGATTTTGACATTTCATTCCGTGCTATTTTCGAGAATCATTCGCGCGCGGCATGAGAAGATTTTTAATGCCATTGTTTGCTGCGCTGGCGTTCTCCGTTTCCGGTTTTGTCCATGCGGAAACCGTCTCCATTGTCATTGCCACGAACGCCGCGCCGCGCGTGGAATTTGGCGCGGAGCAATTGGCGGAAGCAATCAAAGCGGAAAAAATGGACGCGGCGATTGTTCATTCTGAAAAAATTTCGGGTCGGAAAATTATTTTGAATCAGTCTAACGATTCAGCAATCGGGCATGAAGGTTTTTCAATCAGCAGGAGACGAGGTGACGAGTCTCAAACTAAAAAGAATCAGTCAGAGACTCCTTACGTCGTCTCCTACGGCGACGATTCGGGCGCGCTTTATGGTTGTTTGGAACTGGCGAAGCGGATTCGTGAGGACGGAAAATTGCCGGACGATTTGAGTTTTCACGACGCGCCGGTGATGAAACTTCGCGGCACCTGCATCGGCTTGCAAAAAACTTTTATTTTGCCGGGCAGAAAAGTTTATGAATATCCGATTACGCCGGAATTATTTCCATGGTTCTACGACAAAAAAATGTGGACGGATTATTTGGATTTTCTCGTGCAAAACCGCATGAACACTTTATATTTGTGGAGCGGTCATCCGTTTGCGTCGCTCGTGCGGCTGAAGGATTATCCCTACGCGGTCGAAGTGCCGAACGATGTTTTCCAAAAAAATCAGGAAATGTATCGCTGGCTCGCGACCGAGTGCGACAAGCGCGGCATCTGGCTCGTGCAAATGTTTTACAACATCATCGTCTCGAAACCGTTCGCCGAGACGAATCATATTTCCACGCAACTTTCCGCGCCGACGCCGCTCACGGAAGATTACACGCGCAAATCCATCGCGGAATTTGTCAGAGAATTTCCAAATGTCGGTTTGCTGGTTTGTCTCGGCGAAGCGTTGCGCGGCACGCCGAATCAATTGGAATGGTGCACGAACGTGATTTTGCCCGGCGTGCTCAGCGGAATGCGCGCGGCAAATTTGAAAAGCGAACCGCCCATCGTCATTCGCACGCACGCGATGGATCCGTATGCGATCATGCCCGCCGCGTATCAGGTTTATTCCAATTTGTTCACGATGACGAAATACAACGGCGAGTCGCTGACGACGTGGGAACCGCGCGGAAAAGATCAAGCCGTGCAACTCGCGATGGCCAAACTCGGTCCGCACATCGTCAACGTCCATATTCTTTCCAACCTCGAACCGTTCCGTTATGGCGATGTGAATTTTATCAAAAAATCCGTGCAAGCATCGCGCGACCGGCTCGGCGCGACGGGCATTCATTTGTATCCGCTCTCGTATTGGAACTGGCCGTATTCGCCGGACATTGTGCAGTGGCACGGGCGTCCCGCCCGTGAGTTTGAAGAAACAAATTCAATTCAGGATTACACGGGCAGGATGCCCGTGCCACTCCTGCAGTGGCAGCGCGACTGGATTTGGTTCGAGGCGTGGGCGCGCTATTCATGGAATCCCGATGTCCCGGAAAATGAAGATCGCGCCTACTGGATTTCGCGACTCGCGGATTTTTATGGCAACACAAATGCGGCGGAGAAAATTCTGGACGCTTACAATTTTTCCGGCGAAGTCGCGCCGCACTTGATCCGGCGTTTTGGAATCACCGAAGGAAACCGGCAAACGCTCTCGCTTGGCATGACGCTTGATCAACTGGTGAACCCGATGAAATACGGCGCGATTGAAGATTTGTGGCTGTCGCAATCGCCGCCCGGCGAAAGGCTCGACGAATTTGTGAAACGCGAATGGAATCACGAGCCGCACGTTGGCGAGACGCCGGAATCAATCATCGCCGACGTTTTGAATGAATCGAGCAATGCTGTTGCTGCCGCCAATTCCGCTGAACCGCTGGTGACAAAAAATCGTGATGAATTTGCGCGGCTCCAAAATGATGTCCGTTGCATTCAAGCGATGTCCGAAAATTACTCCGCCAAAGTCAAAGCGGCGGAATTTGTTTTGCATTACAATTACAGTCACGACATTTCGGATTTGGAAAACGCGGAAATTTTTTTGGCGGAAAGTTTTGCGGATTATCAGGAACTGAATGCCTTGACCAAAAACACTTATCACTACGCAAACTCAATGCAAACGTCGCAACGCAAAATTCCTTTTCGCGGCGGAGAAAGCGGCGCCGGCACAAATTATCTTTGGTCGCAGATCGTGCCGCTTTACAAAACGGAACTGGAAAATTTTCAGACAACTGTGGTAAAAATAAAAGCTGGCGAAAACATTTCGCTGGTTCAAACCAATTCGCCGAAAGTGAACCGCGACATCGAACTCGCTCCGCAAACTCAATGAAAAAATTGGTTTTCATTTTTTTTCTCGCGATTCCGTTTTTCTCGCGCGCGGCGGGTGTCGTGGACACGGCTTCCAGTCCGTTCGCAAAAATTCAGACTGTTGATTTGCGCGACGCAAAATGGACGGACGGGTTTTGGGCAAACCGTTTTGAGCTTTGCCGGATACAAATGGTTCCCAAAATGGAAACATTGATGGAAGGCACAAATTACTCGCAATTTTTCCGCAATTTTGAAATCACCGCCGGTCTTGTGAACGGAAAATCTCACGGCGCAACGTTCAACGACGGCGATTTTTACAAATGGCTTGAAGGTGCGAGCGCAACGCTGGCAGTGACGAATGATGCTGCGCTTGCAAAGAGACTTGATGAAATTATTTCAGTCATTTCTCAAGCGCAGGAAACGAACGGCTACATTGATACCTGGGTGCAATTGCATCAGCGCGCGGGCGACACGAATGCCGCGCCATTTTCCAATCCAGAAAATTTTGAGATGTATAATTTCGGGCAATTGATGACCGCCGCGTGCGTGCATTTCCGCGCCACAGGAAAAACCAATTTGCTTTCCATCGCGGAAAAAGCGGCGGATTTTCTGTGCGCTGAATTTCAAAATCCCACGCCCGCGCTCGCGAATAATTTGATTTGTCCCTCACATTACATGGGCATCGTGGAATTGTATCGCGCGACGCGCGAACCGCGTTATCTAGAACTCGCAAAAAAATTTCTCGCAATGCGCGATTTGGTGAAAGACGGCGGCGACGATAATCAGGATCGAATTCCGTTTGAGCAACAAACAGAGGCGGAAGGTCACGCCGTGCGCGCAAATTATCTTTTTGCCGGCGCGGCAGATTTATTTTTGGAAACGGGCGAAACAAATTTATGGCAGCCGCTGGGAAAAATTTGGACGAACGTCGTCACCAAAAAAATGTATATCACCGGCGGCTGCGGCGCACTTTATGACGGCGCGTCGCCCGACGGCGCGAAGAATCAAAAAAACATCACGCGCGTGCATCAATCTTACGGGCGCAATTTTCAATTGCCCAACACAACCGCTTACAGCGAGACGTGCGCGAACATCGGAAATGTTTTGTGGAACTGGCGAATGTTTCTGGCGTCGGGCGACTCGAAATTCATGGACGTGGTTGAACTCGCGCTTTACAACAGCGTGCTTTCCGGCGGCGCGCTCGACGGGACGAATTTTTTCTACACGAATCCGCTGCGCGTCACCGATCCGATGCCGGCGGAATTGCGCTGGTCGCGGACGCGCGTGCCGTTTGTCAGTTCGTTTTGCTGTCCGCCGAATCTCGTTCGCACCATTGCCGAGTCGGCTGATTACGCTTACGCAAAATCTAGTGATTCAATTTTTGTAAATCTTTATGGTGCGAGTGAATTGCAAACAAAACTGGCGAACGGTGAAGAAGTAAAATTATCGCAAGTGACGGATTATCCGTGGAATGGTCGCGTGCGGATTAAAATTTTGAATTGCGGCAAAAGGGAATTCGCGCTGAACCTGCGGATTCCAAACTGGGCGAATGGCGCAAGTGTGCGCGTGAATGATTCTCCTACCGATTTTTCGCCGAATCCAGAAAGTTATTTTGAAATCCGCCGCTCGTGGCAACCCGGCGATTTTGTGGATTTGGATTTGCCGACGCCGGTGCGATTGATGGAAGCGAATCCGCTCGTCGAGGAAGATTTAAATCAGGTTGCAGTCCAGCGCGGCCCGATTGTTTATTGTCTCGAATCGCCGGACTTGCCGCGCGGTGTGAAAATTTCCGACGTGCTGATTCCGTCGGACATAAAATTGACCGCGCGCTACGACCGGCGGTTGCTCGACGGAATTGTCGTTATCGAAGGCAACGCGCTCGCGCGTTCGGAAGAAAACTGGAGCGGTAAATTGTATCGTGAATTTCAGCCGGACGAACTTGAGCCAATCGCCGTGAAATTCATTCCGTATTGCGTCTGGCAAAATCGCGGGCCGTCGGAAATGTCCGTCTGGCTGCCGCGTGAATAATTTTAGCAAATATGAACCGCAAACATTTTTTCTACGTATTGCTGGCCGCAACGATTTGTATTTTTACGTTTGAAAATTTCTCACGTGCGGCGGAAAACACAAACGACGTTTATTTGTTCAGCACGTTCAAGGAAACGGCGCAGGATGGTTTGCGTTTCGCTTATAGTTTTGACGGCTATCAGTGGACGAACATATCGGGACTTTTTCTCAAACCCGAAGTCGGCGGCAAAATCATGCGTGACCCGAGCATTTTACGCGCGCCGGACGGGACGTTTCATCTCGTCTGGACGGCTGGCTGGCGTGGCGTTCAAGGTTTTGGTTACGCAAATTCAAAAGATTTGATCTACTGGTCGGAACAGAAATTTATTCCCGTGATGACGAACGAACCGACGACGGTGAACGTCTGGGCGCCGGAACTTTTTTATGACTCGCATCAAAAAGATTTCATCATCGCTTGGGCTTCGACGATTCCTGGAAAATTTCCCGACAAGCTTGAAGCGCACAACAACAATCATCGTTTGTATTTTACGACCACGCGCGATTTTACAAATTTTGCGCCGGCGAAATTATTTTTTGATCCGGGCTTCAGCGTGATTGATCCGTTCATTTTAAAAGACGGCAAGCGTTATGTTTTGATCTGCAAAGACAATTCGCGTCCGAACCTGAATCTGCGCGTCGCGTTTTCAAAATCTCCGCTTGGCCCGTGGGAAAATGTTTCTGAACCGTTCACGCAAAAATTTAACGAAGGCCCGTGCGCCCTGAAAATCGGCGATGACTGGCTGATTTATTTTGATGCTTATCGGCAAAAAATTTACGGCGCGGTCAAGACGCGCGACTTCAAAACTTTTACGGACATCACGAAAGAAGTTTCCTTTCCCGAAGGTCACAAGCACGGCACGGCGATCCAGGTGCCGCGCGAAATTCTGGACGGCTTGCTGAAAAATTCAGACGAACTTTCCAAAACAAATTTATGAAAAAACTGATTCTCTTTGCCGCCGTCGCGCTGTTTGCCGCCGCAACCTTTGCTGCTGAAACCAATTCGTCGTCCACGCAAGTTGAAGCGAAATACACCGCCGCTATCGAAGGCCGCACGGCGGACATTTTGAAAATTCTGGATTTGAGCGACACAAACAAAGCCGCGAAGGTTCACGACACCATCATTGCGCAATACCGCGCGCTCAATGCGTGGCACGACGCGAATGATTCAAAATTGAAAACGGCGAAACCGGACACAAATGCCGTCGCGCAAATCCGCGCGTCGTTGAAGGCGTTGCATGACGATTTTCTTTCCAGACTCGCGGAAAATTTATCGCTGGAACAGATTGAAAAGGTCAAAGACAAGATGACTTACGGCAAAGTGCAGTTCACGTTCGCCGGCTATCTCGCGGCTTATCCAGATTTATCGGAAGCGAACAAACAGAAAATTCTCGAATTGCTCAAGCAAGCGCGCGAAGAGGCGATGGACGGCGGGAGTGCCGCTGAAAAGACGGCGGTCTTTCAGCGATACAAAGGCAAAATAAATAATTATCTTTCCAAGCAGGGCATTCATCCAGAAAAGCCAAAGGCAAATCCAGATTCAAACACCAACTCAACGGCGAAATGATTTGAACGGCAGTGATGATTGGATTTTGAAAATGAAAAAAAACGGAGACAAGCCTGTTCTGCGTCACATCGCCAATCTCTGGACGCTCATGGGACATCCGTCGAAAGCGAAGGAATGGTCTTTGGAGAAAAAATTATGGACGATTAAGGAGTCCGGATTCGATGGCGTTTGCTGGGCAGGTAGCCAAGAATTGCATGAAGGTAGTGAAAAGCACGGACTGATTTTTGTTGGCGGCATGGCGTCGGGAAATGCAAAAGATTTTTCGCGCTTATTGAAGGATTTGAAAAAATTTGGCGCGCATCACGTCAATGTTCAGTTGGCAGGCGACCAAGTTTTGACGCCCGAAGCGCTCGAACTGGCGCTGGCGCTGAATCGCGAAGGTCGCAAGCTTGGGCTTGAGCCGGCCATCGAATCGCATCGCGGCACTTGCACGGAGACGCCGGAGAAAACTTACACGCTGGCTGATGCGTATCAAAAGCAGACTGGTGAATTGCTGCCGATCTCGTGGGACTTCTCACATTTTGCCGTCGTCAAACATCTCGTGCCGGAGAATTTTGTGAAGCGGCTGCTTGTCCGGCCTGATCTGATCCAGCGCGCGCAGCAATTTCATTTTCGTCCCTTCAACGGCCATCACGTGCAAGTGCCGATCACGAATGGCGAAGGAAATCTGACGCAGGAGTTCAAGGACTGGCTGCCCTTCGCCGAAGAATTATTGAAATGCTGGCTAGACGGAAATAAAAATTTGGCGCGCGAAATTTTTATCTGCCCTGAACTCGGTCCGGTGGAAGGCGGCTACGCGCTCTCAACCTTTCCGAACAGTTGGGAAGACGCAAAAATCCTACGCGGCGAAATTGATAAACTTTGGAAAAAGGTCGCGGCGTAAAATTACCGCCGCCGATAACTTCCGGGCGAACAGCCGATGACGCGTTTGAAGACGCGGTGGAATTGCGGGTAGCTGCCGAATCCGGCCTCGAGCGCGGCGTCGAGCATCGTGAGGCGCTGGCCTGTGCCGTAGAGTTGCAGGAATTTTTCGACGCGCTGGCGGTTGCGGAAATCCACGAGCGCCACGCCGGTCTGCTGCTTGAACAAACGGCTCAAGCGCGGCGCGCTCAAGCCGGAGCGAAACGCGAGTTCGTCGAGATTCAATGTATTGCTTTCGTTGCGGATCAGGCGCGCGGCTTTTTCGACGGCGGGATGAACGTCGCGCACGGGGACATCGGCGGCGTGTTCGAAATGCTGCCACGCGTTGAGCAGCGCGTAACTTAATCCGGCGTTGAAAAGTCCGGGACGTTCGCGCGTGGCGGCGATTTCAAAAAATAATTCTTCGAGCCACGCGAGGTCGCACTGCGGCAGGCGACGGCAGTATTCACCGGCGGGATTTGACTGGCGCAAAACTTTTGAGTTCGCATCGGTGGCGATGCGCCGGACGGCTTTGGGTTTGAAGACGCCAATCCACATTTCGAAATCAGGCGATTGCTCGATGAGGACGTGTTCCTGCGCCGGAAAAAGCCAGAGCAAATCGCCACGCCGGATTTGATATTTACGGTTGGCGAGCAAATAAAGTCCGCTGCCCTGCGTGATGAGATTGAATTCCAGTTCGGCGTGACGGTGCATGGCATTGCGCCCGTGATGGCGGTAATGCCAGAGGTTTCCGTCCCATTCCGGCGGCAGGTCGAGGCGTTGGCGCATGATTCAATTATTCAACCGCAAAGAACGCAAAGATCGCAGAGAATTTCTGTTTTGTGTTCTTTTGCGCTCTTTGCGGTTAATTTCATTTAAGTTTTCACGACGACAAAAAATGATAACAAGTCGCGGACAAAATGAGAAGCCCTTCGCGGCGTCCGATGCTAGATTATTTTCACCATGAACATCGTCCCTAAAGACCAGCGCGAACTTTATAAAAAAGAAGGCTACATGATTTTGCCGGGCATCATCCCGCCCGCCATGCTCGAAATGCTGCGCGAGGAATGTTCCTACTATCTCGGCTACTACGATTCGCTGATGGACGCCAAAGGCGTGCAGACCGAGGGCATTTCGCATCGCGGCAAAAGATATTTCATCAACAACCGCTACCGCTTGAGCAGCCGGTTGTGGCAATTCATTTTCAGCGACCTCATGGCGCAGGTCGCCGAGGCCACCGTCGGGCCGGAAGCGCAATTGTTCCACGAGCAATGGGTCGTCAAGGGCGCGGAACAGGGCATGAAATTTTCATGGCATCAGGACAGCGGCTATGTGAAATGGTATGACCCGACCACGCAGCACAAGCCTTACGTCACCTGCTGGTGCACGCTCGACGACGTGAGCGAGGAGAACGGCACGGTCTATATTTTGCCGCACTCGCGCGCGGGCACGCGGGACAAGATCATTGACCACATCAAGGAGGAAGGCTCGAACGACTTGATCGGCTACACCGGCAGCGATCCCGGCGACCCGTTGATCGTCCCCGCCGGCAGCATCGTGGCGTTCGACAGCTACGTGCTGCATCGCAGCGGGCCGAACAAGACGAACCGGATGCGCCGCGTTTATCTGCCGCAATACAGCAGCGCGGTGATCAAGCGTCCCGACGGCAAACCGTGGGCGATGGCCACGCCGTTTCTGCAAGGCGGGAAAAATGTTTATGACCGCGCCGGCGACACGCCGGAAAAATACGGCCCGTTCCCGGCGGCGGATAAAAAGTAAGTATTCTGAATTCTAACTCTTGGCTTCTGGTTCAAAGTTCATCCTCGCGCCCGGTGTAAAACAATTTGAACGCGCGGTCGTAATCCGGTTCCGGCACGAAGACTCGGGCGGGACGGCTCAAATCGCCATCGTCAGGCAACGTGGAATCAACGAATGATTGCGTGGCGGCGATGCCGTGTTTTTCCAGCATGACGACGAGCGTCTCGGCGTTGACGAACGGGCCGGTGTAGAAAAGTTTCACGCGGGGAATTTAGCCACGGATTGAACACGGATGAAACACAGGTTACGGAATCGCGAGGCGGTTGGTGGCGAGACCCGTCTGCACAAGCAATTTAGATAACGGAATCCTTATGTCTATAATTGCATCAGCAAGAATAACATTACCTACATTAACTCCTTTATTAAAATGCCTGTCGGCTGTCCAAGTGACTGGCGCATCCGTCGAAAGTTGCAGTAAACCCGATTTAACTGGGACGCCATCAATGGCCATGTTGCTGTCGCCAGCAACTAAACTTTGAGGAGAAGTTATGTCGGCATCCAAACCGACAAAATAACTGATGTGAGAATTATCAAAGCCAGATGTAAAATTGTCTGCTATGAAGCGATTTGTGTCCGCTGGGCAAACTAAAAATTTCGGACTGGTCAATTCGTTGGACATCACCTGAAAGATTGGGGCTACGTTTCCAAGATTGGCGGATTCCATTGCGCCGCCTTGTTTCTGCGAAATGTGAATCGGATATTTGTCGCCTTTGTCGGCAGACCAAATGCGGCAAGCTAGATCAATTAGTCTCAAATTGTTCATGCAGGCCACTCGCTGTTCTGTATTTTTATCAACGCCTGTTTTAGAATCCGCCAAAGCAACGACAACGAGAAGACACAATGTTGAGACAGTCACCAAAACTTCAGTGATTGTCAGCGCGTGATTTCTTTGATTTGAAAAGCGCGGTTTCATGGCCGCACCGGTTTATTTGTGGGTGTTGACCTGCGAAAATGCGTAAATCAGCACCACCACAATCACAAGGACTAGGACGATGGCGCCAATCAGGAAATAGGTGTTCGCCTTGTTTTTCTTTTTTGAAAACACGGTGCTGGACTCGAATCCCGGCGGGCGACCGCCGCTTTCCAAGTCGCCCAGGCTGACGCCGCGCGGGATGACCAGGGTCGAATCCATTGTTTTTTTGGCCGGAGACGATGCGCCCGGAGACGCAGCAGCAGTCGCGGCAGCCGCGCCTTCGGCTTCCAATTTCAGTTCAATCTGCCCCAGCTTCAAAGTCTGGCCGGGTTTCAAGACGCTTTCGGTGATGCGCGCGTCGTTGATGAATGTGCCGTTGGTGGAATTAAGATCGCGGATGAAAATCTCGTTGCCGCGCAGAAGCACTTCGCAATGATGGCTGGAAACCGACGGGTCGGTGATTTGAAAGGTGTTGTCCTCGACGCGGCCAACGGTGGTGCGATCCGTGTGCAGCTCGCACACGCGCCCTGTCATGCCCTGATTCTGGATAACAAGTTTCGCCATTGTCTTTCGGTAAAACGATTATGGTCACGGCGCGTTTCAAGTCAAACGCAAATCTTTGAAAGCGGAAAATTATTTTTTCGCGATCATCGCGCGAAATTCAGCGAACAGCGGCGTCGAATCATGCGGGCCGGGCGACGCTTCGGGATGATATTGCACGCAGAAAACCGGTTTCGTCTTGTGGCGCAAACCCTCGACGGTCTGGTCGTTCAAATTCACGCGCGTCACGGTGACATCGGACGGCAATGTTTTTGAATCAAGCGCGAAGCCGTGGTTTTGCGACGTGATTTCCACTTTGCCCGATTCCAAATCCTTCACCGGCTGGTTGCCGCCGCGATGGCCGAATTTCAATTTGAAGGTTTTCCCGCCGAACGCCTGGCCCAAAATCTGGTGGCCGAGGCAAATGCCGAAAATGGGAATGCCGGAATCAACCAATGTTTTGACTTCGCGAACAATGTAATTGAGCGCCGCCGGATCGCCGGGGCCGTTCGAGAGAAAAATTCCAGCGGGTTTGTGTTTCAGTGCGTCGGCTGCGCTCGCAGTCGCCGGCAAAACTTGCGTGGCAAATCCGTGCTGACGCAAACGGCGCAAAATGTTGTATTTCATCCCGTAATCAAAAGCGACAATCGGAATGTCCGCCGGCGGCATGGGCTTGCAAACATTCCGGGCGTCGGCAACTTTCGTTCCGCGAACCAAATCAAACGCCGCGCTTTGTTCGTCTTTTTCGTCCCAGCGAAATTCTTTTTTGTGCGTGACTTCCTTGACGTAATCCACGCCGACGAAAACAAATTCCTTTGCGCGTTTCACGGCCTCGGCTTCGGAAATTTCTTCCGTTGAGATAAATCCGTTCAACGCTCCGCGCACACGGAGTTTTTTCGTCAACGCGCGCGTGTCAATTCCCTGGATTCCGGGAATGCCGTTTTTTTCCAGATATTCCGCGAGGGAAAAATCCGCGCGCCAGTTGCTGACGACAGGCGACAATTCGCGGATCACAAATCCCGCCGCGTGCGGACACCACGATTCCACGTCCTGCGAATTCACGCCGTAATTGCCGATGAGCGGATACGTCATCATGACGATCTGGCCTTTGTAGGAAGGGTCGGTGAGGATTTCCTGATAACCGGTCATGGAAGTGTTGAAGCAGACTTCGCCGCACGCGGACGCGCGCGCGCCAAAGCCCTGTCCGTGAAAAACCGAGCCGTCTTCGAGCGCTAAAATGGCTTTCATTAAATTCGGGAAAGACTAGGCGAGAAATTGTTTCGACGCAAAAAAAATGCGCGGCAAAAATTGCCGCGCTTGAATCAAGCATTTTGATTATTTTTTCTTTGCGTCTTCCAATTTTGCAATCAACGCCTGCGGGCCGCCTTCCAGATAACCAAGTTGTTTCCAGACCACCGTGCCATCGGGCTTCATGGCGATTAGCGTCGGAAACGCGCCTTCAGAGTCATATTTTGCGGCGAGCGCAGCATTGGCCTTTTTCAATTCATCGGATTGCGGTTTTTTGTTTGGATAATCCAATTGCACCAGCACAAGGTTTTTCTTTGCGTAATCTGCGAATTCCGGTTTTGAAAATGTGTCGTTGTCCAGTTTGATGCACCAGATACACCAATCCGAACCGGTGAAATCCAGCAGCAGCAACTTGTTTTCGACTTTGGCCTGCGCCTGCGCCTCGGGCAAATCGGTCAGCCAGTTCAAGTCTGCGCTTACATTCGCATTGTCGGACGAATTGCGATTGCAACCCGTCACAACAGCCGCCAAAATTGCAAAAAGAAAAATAATTTGCTTCACGGCAGAATTATACCACAACCGCGTCATTTTGTTCAGTCCAAACTTTTTTGCCGCCAACAATCGTCGCCACGGCTTTACCTTTGAGTTTCCAGCCGTTGAACGGGCTGTTCCTGGATTTGCTCGCGGATTCTTCCGCGCAAAAAATCCATTCGCAATCAGGATCAAAAATTGTCACGTCCGCGTCCGCGCCGACGCTCAACGTGCCTTTCGGCAAATTCAACAAGCGCGCCGGATTGACTGTGAATTTCGCAATCAAATCCGCGAGCGGAATTCTTTTCGTGTGAACCAATTGCATGAGCGAAAGCGCAAGTTCAGTTTCCAAGCCCGTGATTCCGAACGGCGCGTAATCAAATTCCACTTCTTTTTCGTAATCGCAATGCGGCGCGTGGTCGCTGCACAAAATTTCAATCGTGCCGTCGGCCAGTCCTTCGAGAATCGCCTTGCGATCTTTTGCGGAACGCAACGGCGGGTTCATTTTGAAATTCGTGTCGTAAGAAGGCCAGTTGAGGGTTGATGGTTGAGAGTTGAAGGTCAGAAAAAGATTTTTGCCGTCATTCGCCCAGAATTTTTCGCTTCCGGCAACTGCCGCGTCAGTCAAAACAAAATGGTGCGGACACGCTTCGCCGGAAATCGGCACGCCGCGTTTTTTGGCTTCGCGCAAAAGTGCGACGCTGCCCGCCGCGCTCAAATGCTGGCAGTGGATTTTTGCGCCGGTCAGTTCCGCGAGCAGAATGTTCCGCGCGACAATCATTTCCTCGCCCGCCGACGGCCAACCGCGCAAACCGAGCGCGGTGCTCCAATAGCCTTCGTGCATCACGCCGTCGGTCACGAGCGAATAATCCTGGCAATGATCCATCACAGGCAGGTCGAACATCTTCGCGTATTCACAGGCGCGGCGCATGAGTTCGTTGTTCTGGATGCAATGGCCGTCGTCGGAAATCGCCACGACGCCGGCTTTTTTCAATCCGCCGATGGGCGCAAGTTCCTCGCCCGCGATATTTTTTGTGATCGCGCCGGTGACAAAGACGTTCACGACGCCTTCCCGTGCGGCGCGTTCGCGGATGAGCGCGACGGTTCCGGCGTTGTCAATCGCGGGCGAAGTGTTTGGCATGCAGACGACGGAGGTAAATCCGCCGCGTGCGGCGGCGGCGGTTCCGGTCGCGAGATTTTCTTTTGCAGTCTGGCCGGGTTCGCGCAAATGGACGTGCAAATCAATCAGTCCGGGACAAATTATTTTTCCGCTGGCGTCGAAAATTTCAATTTCCTTTGGCGCGGAAAGATTTTTGCCAACGGCGGAAATTTTTCCGTCAATGATGAGAATGTCCGCCGAAGAATCGAATTTGTTCGCGGGATCAATCACGCGTCCGCCGGTCAGAAGCAGCGAATTCATTGGCGCGAGTCTAGCGCGGCGCGGTTGACAAGGCAAGCGCGGGCGTTTTAGTATTTGTGCGCGTCAGCCTTCGCCTTCGGCTTCGGCTCGACAAGCAAGCGGGCGTAGTTCAATGGTAGAACGGGAGTTTTCCAAACTCCACACGAGGGTTCGATTCCCTTCGCCCGCTCCAATTTCACTTTGGAGTAATGAAATCAAGGCCGAAAGCGATTTCGGCATTTTGCAAAAAGCCGAAATGAGAATAAAAGTGAGAATGACGGCATTCTCATACGCAGTTTTTGTGAGTGAAAGCGTCTGTCTTCAACGGGCTTTGCGATGTTCAAAAATGACATGGTGAGAATCGGCATTCGTCTGATTCACAACAATGTCATGTTCGCTCGCTTTGCGGGTGTTCAGAAATGAAACCGTTCAAAATTGCTTAATCAGACCTCTTTCGCCGAGGTAACGACATCAAAATCTACGTCCAACGCCTCAAAATGCCGACGCCCACAGCGGATTTTCTCCGCCTCGATATTGCGCAGCTTTTCAAAATTCTTTGTGCTTTTGGTTTCCCGCACGAGGTATAGCACGGTGTTATCGTGTTTGATAATCGCCCAATCAGGATTGTAAGTGCCAAGCGGCGTTTCGACTTTGAACCAGTCCGGGAGTTTTACGAAAAGTTTAACGTCTTGCCGCTTGTCGAGTTTTTCAGCGAACTCACGCTCAATTTCCGAATCAAAAACAACGGCATCATAGACGCTATTTTTCACTTCCAATCGGTTGTTGAGATAGCCGATGATTTCTTTCTCCTCGAAAAGCGCCATGCTGTATTCCTCACCAGCGACCTTTTCATATTTGATTCCATCAATCATCAGCTTGTGCAGTTGCACCTTGAGAATCGCGGAAACCACGTCCATGAATTTTTGCGGATTCACCAAGAATTCTGCCAAGCGGTTTGACTCTTTTAGTATGCGGACAATCGTTGATCGCGTGAGTTCCGTCTCACCTTGCAGGTAGGCGACCACATCCGGCACAGCCCCTTTGAACGCCACGATTTCAGACGCTTCACGCAGCTCATCAGTTCTTACGCCCGACTTCGCCAAAGTCAAACCGGCTTCCGAAACCTGAATCTTCACCGGCTTGATCTTCTCCATCCCTTTAACGGCTTTCACCGCGTTTGCGACCAGCGTGTCCGTCGGGTATTCAACCGAATACGTTGTCTTTAATTTTATGCGATTCCAAAGCTCCTGAAATTCGGGGTCAAGCGTGACTTCTTTCTTAAAGCGCAAACGCTGGCCGTCCTCATCTTTTTTAATGTGACGCTCCAATTGATATGACTGCAAAACATCAATGATGTCCGAACGCAAATTGGCGTGTTCCAGCGCAAGGCCGAGATCAAAACCCGGAGCTTTCGGATCGAATGTCGGTTGAATTTTGCCGTCTTCATTGATGAAACCCTTTTGCACAAGCCCGTCAAAGATTTTTGCCGAGGTGTCCCGACCGAGCGGCACTCCTTCGCCATTAACAATCTGCATGAGCGTCGAGAACGCAATCTTTGGCACTTTGCCGAAGGTGACGCCACAATCTTGCTCGTATTCCGTCTGCAATGCTTTCGCAAAATCTTCGTAACTGTCATTTGCCACGACGAGCAGCTTGTTTATGTTTTCGTCAAATACCCGCTCGCCATCTTGATTGTGCGGAGCGGATTTCGGCGTCGGCTTCTGCGCCAAAGGCATGATGGCCGGACGGGTTGCCCCGGAACTTCGTCAGTAAAAATCCGTATCGCGGCATCAATGTCTTTTTGTTGCTTGCCATGATGTATGAATCGCCGTTTTGGATCACGTTCCGTCAGGTGTCACAGCTTGGCGGAAGTGTCCGCAAGGGCGAGAAGGCGTGTCCCGTCGTCTTTTGGAAACAGACGACCGTTGAAGATAAGAAAACGGGCGGAGAGAAGAAAAAATATCTGCTTCGCTTTTACCACGTCTTCAATGTTAGCCAATGCGATGGACTGAAAATCAGTGCCGAGCCGGTGCAAGAAAATGTCATAGCCAAGCCGGAGGACATTGTGGCAGGTATGCCG
>DASXED010000137.1:0-9872 GCA_036490295.1 Verrucomicrobiia bacterium
AATTTTATGTCTGAAACAGGACATACACTTGCTGACTATTCGGTTGCCTTGGGTTATTCAGAAAATATACAGGGAAAGAAATTCAATCCAATTGGCAGTGGCATACTCGTTCGCAAAGGAAATCGCTTTGGCATTTTAACCGCTCGCCACTGCATTCATGAACCTGGGCCAGAATTGCGACTTGGCCCATCTGGTAGCGACGTGCTTATTTTAGTGCTGCAACGTGGACGAAATCTTTTAGTCCAAGCTCAAGATGTAATAGAACATCCGCTGGCCATTCCAAAGTCAGAAGAATATGGTCCAGATTTGGCATTCATAGAAGTTTTGCCGGGTGAACGCTTAAATTCCCTCAAAGCAATCGGGTCATTTTGGTCTCTTGATAAAGACCCAGATAAAATCGCATCAAGCTTCGGAAAGCTGGGCACGTTACTGGCGACAATTGGTTTTCCTGGAGTTCACTACAATACGAAAATAGATGGGAATACTATCCGCCATCAAATCCGTCACATGGCTTATTATTTTATCATTGGTCCCGGCGATGTTTTTGAACGAGATGGATGGGATTACATTGAGAATATGTGCGATTATAGTCCATCAAGCGAATTGCCCGCATCATTCGCAGGCATGAGTGGCGGTCCGATTTGGGGTTTGCATTTCGATGTAGATGAGGTGAACGAGCAATTCAAGCTAACGGAATTTGCCCTTCTTGGCGTTTCTTTCTATCAGACTGCAATAGAAAATAACGAGCGAAAGTTGCGAGCGCATTATATTAATTCAATCTATAATCTTGCGTGGAAGAATTTGGATTGACCCCGCCGATTGCTGCTTTTACCGAAGTTTTGCATTCTGCCATGAACAAACGCGCCATCATCAAAAAAATCATCGCCCGCCTGACGGACGAACTGGAAATTTATTTCCGCGCCGCAAAATTCTCGCGCGCCGAGGCCACGCATGAATCCAGCAAGGCCGAGAGCAAATACGACACGCGCGGCCTCGAAGCCTCCTACCTCGCGCGCGGCCAATCCAAACAGGCGGCGGAACTCGAAGCCGCCATCGCCGAGTTTGAGAAACTGGCCATCCGAAATTTTGGCGCGGGCGAACCGATTGACCTCGGCGCGCTGGTGGAACTGGAACACGGCGACGAAAATTCCTTTTACTTTATCGGCCCGCGCGCCGGCGGCACGGAAATTTTGCACGAGAAAAAAGAAATCCTCGTCATCACCCCGCAATCGCCGCTGGGCGAACAGCTCATGGGCAAAAAATCCGGACAGGAGCCGCAACTCAACTTTGGCGGCGCGAAACAGGTGGCGAAGATTTTGAAAGTGGAATGACGACGTAATTTAGACTTTAATATTTATTTAGCTATTTCTACGCACATGGGCAGCATCGTCGCACTTTATTCAGAAGCAGACCGGACGTTTTATCGTCTGGCTGCCAAACCACAGATTGACATCAACGAACGTCGTCGCCTCCGAGGCACAGACCTTCGATATTGTATCGGGGGCGATTATATTTACCTCCCTGCGGAGCAATCAAATCTTCCACCACTACGACAGCTATGCTGGGCACGCATTCATTCCTCGGTAGCTCAAGACTTCCCATTCCACTTCGATATAGGTGTGCAATTACCAGATTTCTGCACGCTTGATTACCTACAGAACGAGGGTGTTTATTTGGGTGACCGCTACATTAGGCGTCATAGAGAATCCGACGGTCGTTTAGTCGCGGTAGATTCATTTTGCGCGCAATCCTTACTTGATGCCCTATCTGACAACCCAGAAGTCCTTGCCGCCGCCACCAAAAAGGAATTTGAAGAGCTTTGCGCAGAGTTGTTTGCGCGCAAAGGATTCAAAGTCGATTTGCTCCGCACTGTAAAGGACGGTGGAGTAGATTTTCTGGCAGTTGCTGATGGAACGAATGACCCGATGGTTTTTGCAGTGCAGTGCAAACACCCGGACGAGCCGCCTGACGGTAGCAAACCGCGCGCGTTGGGTCGTCCAACAGTGCAGCAGATTTATGGAGCTGCGAAGGGCTTTGACTACGACGGTGCTATTGCAATTACCAGCTCCACATATAGCCCAGATGCGAAGGCCTTTTCTGAATTAAAACCCAATGAGATCAAACTCTATGACCGAGAGGATTTATTTAAATGGATTTCGACCTACCGCTGGAATCCCGACGAAACAGCCTAATTCTTCGCTGAACTTGAGTTCGTTAGCATCTCACCAATCTGTCTCGCGATAATCCTTCAGAAATTTTCCCCAAACGTGTTCGCCGGTGTTGAAGCCCGCAATGATCGGATCCACGATGCGCGCCGCGCCGTCCACGATGTCCAGCGGCGGATGGAAGCGATGCTCCGCCACCTTGCGCTCGGCGATGTGCGCCGGGTCTTCATCCGTCACCCAGCCGGTGTCCACGGCGTTCATGTGGATGCCGTCGGCATGGTAATCGGCGGCGCTCGTGCGCGTCATCATGTTGAGCGCGGCCTTGGCCATGTTCGTGTGCGGATGCCGCGTGGTCTTGAACTTGCGGTAAAATTGTCCCTCGACGGCGGAGACGTTGACGATGTGCTTATCGCGTTCGGGCGAGCGAAGCATTAGCGGTTTCAATCGCGCATTCAAAATGAATGGCGCGATGGCGTTGACGAGTTGAACTTCCAGCAATTCGACGGTCGGCACTTCCGCCATGAGCAAGCGCCAGGAATTTTTTTCGCGCAAATCTATTTGCTGCAAATCTTGATCCAGTTTTCCTTCGGGGAATAAACTTTTTTGCGCTTCGAGTTCCTCCGGCAATAGCGGCACTTGCGACAACGCCGCTGCGCGCATGAGTCCGGCGATTTGTAGTGGGACAGGCATCTTGCCTGTCGAGTTAATTTCTTTTTCTGATGAACTGGACAGGCTGGAAGCCTGTCCCACTACGGCTTCCGGCAAAATGTGGTAGCCGCGCAAACCTTCGTAAGCGCCGAGCAGTTTGCGCGCGGCCTCCGGCATTTTTTCCAACGGGCCGGTTTCGCCTTCCATCATGTGCTGGTAAAAATCCGGCGGACGGCGCACGGTTTGACACGCATTATTGATAATGAAATCAAGACGATTGCGTGTCGTCAGCAAGTGTTTGCAAAACGCATCGACACTCGGCGTGTGGCGCAGATCAAGTCCGAAAATTTCCAGCCGATTTTTCCAATTTTCAAAATCCGGCTCTTGGGAATATCGCATTGCCGAGTCGCGCGGGAATCTTGTCGTCACAATCAAATGCGCTCCGGCGCGCAATAACTTTATGCCAGCCTGATAACCGATCTTCACACGACCGCCGGTGAGCAGCGCGACGCGCCCGCGCAAATCCGTCGTCTCGGTGCGTTTGCGAAAATTGAGTTCCGCGCAAGTCGGACAAAGCTGGTCGTAGAAATGGTGGATCGCGGAATAATCTTTTTTGCAGATGTAACAATTCTGCGGCTCGACGACTTCGCGGAATTCAGGATTGCCAGTAATTTCCTTTTGTTGAAAATCTTTCGGCGGAATTATATTCGGCGTGGTGAAAACTTTTTCGCGGCGCAATTTGCGGATGCCCGTCTCGTTCAGTTTGGATTCGTCGCGCTGGATTTTTTCCGCCTTGCGCTGGCGCACCTTTGCCTTCACGAGCCGGCGCCGCTCGTTCACATCGGGACAATAAATCGCGCCCGCCGCTTTCAACAGCCTCATTCGTTCTTCTTCCGAAAGTTCAGCGAGCAGCGCGCGGTTGCCTGCGGCCTTTTCCAAAATTTCGGCGGCGGCCTTCAACTGCGCGGCGGCTTTGCCGGCATCCCCGTTGTTGTTTTGATGAGCGGACATTTCGTTTCGGGCGAGCAGCGTAGCAGCCGCGTTCCTGGCGGGCGAACGAAAAGCAAATCGCCGCACTTTGATCTGGCGGATAAAAAGTCCTGGTTTCAGGGCGAATCTTTAATCCAAATTGGCGCTCAATCACAAATCGCACATCATGCCCCGCCGCAAAAATAATCTGTCCCTTTTTCACCGCTGCGTAAATGTATAGGTAAGATGATGACCGACGACATGGCGTTGCTGCGGGAATACGCCCGGCGCAATTCCGAGGAAGCATTTGCCGCGCTGGTGTCGCGGCACGTCAATCTCGTTTATTCCGTCGCACTGCGTCAGGTGCGCGACCCGCATCTGGCGGAAGAAATCACGCAGGCGGTCTTCATCATTTTGGCGCGGAAGGCGGAGTCGCTCAACGCAAAGACTGTTCTCTCCGGCTGGCTTTGCCGCACGGCGCGCTACGCGAGCGCGAACGCGTTGACAATCCAACGGCGGCGACAGCACCGCGAACAGGAGGCTTATAGTTGTATTGCTGGCGGCTGGAACAACAACTGTAACTGTGGAGAAAATTGAACAGCGCAAAGCTGATGAATCGTGGCGGGTTCGACCTTTCGATTCCAGAATGTTGGATCGAATGTCGCCACAGGTAAAGATTCTACCCGCAAAATTGCCTCGTGGTGGAGGATGGGGAAACGGTATGCACGGTAAAATGATGGGGACTGGAGTGGGAGTTGAAACCATCGTTCAAACAGCATACGGATTCTGGTATTCGGCCCGGACAATTGTTTCCACCGAACTGCCAAAGGATAAATATTATGATTTCGTTGCCAGTCTGCCGAGTGGAAATGCGGAAGCGTTGCAGCAAGATATAAAAAAACAATTCGGCGTGGTGGCAAGACGCGAAACAATCGAAACAAATGTTTTGCTGCTGACAGTCAAATATCCCAACGCTCAAGGTTTAAGACCAAGCACGACTCGAAGCGAAATGATAAGAATGCAACCAGGCCGATTCTCTAGTGTCAATACTCCCATTTCCGACGTGGTCGCCAATCTCGAAGGCTTATTGCAAATTCCTGTCATTGACCAAACCGGCATTGCCAGTAGATTTGATATTGATCTCAAGTGGAATAAGAATGACCCGCAGCATAACAGTTTGAAACAAGCTTTAACCGATCAACTCGGCCTCGAACTTGTGCCAAGCCGCGAACCAGTCGAGATGCTGGTTATTGAAAAAGCGCAGTAGGCAATTCAATTTTCAATCATCAAAATGCTGCGTCGTTGACTATGCTCGAACCTATGGGGAGTTGATCCGATGAATTTTACCGTTTTCAGCAAATCAAAGTTTTTCGGAAAGCGTTTTGCCGTCCCATTGAAAAACTTCGTTCTTCCAAGTTTTTGGAATTTTCAAGGTTTCATCGCCGTATCGCAGTTGGCAGGGATTTCCGGCGAGCGAATGGATCGTGGCGGAAATTAACTTTCCATTTTGCCATTCAATGTCCACCGTGAAATCGCCGCGCGCGCGCAAGCCTTTCACGGAACCGTCCGGCCATTCCTTCGGCAACGCAGGCAGCAAATTGATTTCGTCGTCCTGCGATTGCAGCAGCATTTCGCAAACGGCGGCGGTGATTCCAAAATTTCCGTCAATCTGCATCGGCGGATGCAGGCCGAAAAGATTTGGGCAAGTATTTCTGTCGTAGAATAGCTGCTGCAACATTTTGTGCGCGTCTTCCGCGTCGCCGAGGCGCGCGAAAAGCGCGGTGCGCCAGGCGAACGACCATTCGCGCACGTCGCTGTCCGGCGAAATGCCGCGCGCGTTGAGCGTTACTTTGGCCGCAGCAGCGAGTTTGGGAGTTTTGGTCACGCTGATCTGGTCGCCGGGATAAACCGCGAAAAGATGCGACGTGAGGCGGTGATGATCGTTGGTCGTGTCGAGTTCGGGATATTTTGGATCGTGCTGCTCGTGCATCCATTCGAGCAATTGTCCCCAACTGCCGACGCCCGGCGTCGCGAGATTGTCGCGCATCGCGGCGATTTTGCCGCGATAATCTTTGTCCACACCGAGCGCGTCGGCGGCTTGAACATAATTGTCGAACAAACTCCAGACAATTTCCTGGCTGTAACTCACGCCGTCCTCGACCGGCCCGTGTTCGGGCGACCACGCATTTGGCACGACGAGCTTTCCGTCCGGCAGAGTTTTCAAATGATCTTCCCAAAATTCTGTGACTTGTTTGAGATACGGATAGCCGAGCTTCCGTAAAAAGCCGGTGTCGTCACTGAAAGCATAGTGCTCCCAGAAATGCATCGCATACCACGCGTTCGCCGTGTTGTCCCATTTCCAGCCCATGCCGCCGTAAATGTTGTGCGAGGTGCGGATGGCGAAGCCGCGCGTGGAAAAATTTCCGTCCGCCGTTTTGAATTCCTTCGCCGCCGCAGTCGCCTTGCGCCACGCGGGAATCTGGTTGTCCACCAGATCGAAAAACGGTCCGGTGCACTCGGCGAGATTGGCCGGTTCGGCGAGCCAGTAATTCATCTGGATGTTGATGTTCGCGTGATAATCGGAATGCCACGGCGGATTGTTGTTGTCGTTCCAAAGCCCCTGCAAATTCGCGGGCAAGCCGCCGGGACGCGAACAAGAAATCAAAAGGTAGCGGCCATATTGGAAAAGCAATTCTTCAAGCTGCGGGTCAACCGTCGTGGCGGCTTGAACTTTTCTTTTGTCGGTCGGCAAGGCAATTTGTTCCGGCGAAGATTTTCCCAAATCGAGCGCGACGCGGTCAAAGAGCGCGTGAAAATCTTTTTCATGCGCGGCTTTGAGCGCGCCGTAATTTTTAGCGGCGGCGGTTTTAATTTCTTTTGCGATTCGCGCGTGCGGGTCTTCGCCGCGATAATGGTTCGCGTAACTGAAGGCGTAATCCGTTCCTGCGGCAAAAATCAGCGTGAGGCTGTCACAGTTTTTGAATTCCAATGTCGAGCCGTTTGTTCGCAGCGTGCCGCGGTCATTTTGAACAAACAATTGCGCCTCGTATTTCAGGCCGTTCGCCAGCGCGCCTGCAAAGGCGATGGAATTTTTCCCCGTCGAAGTTGCCGCGCCGTGCGAATCGTTCAGTTCAATGATGCCGTTGTAACTGCCGGGTTTGTCGGCGCTGAAACGAACCACCAGAACGCCGTCGGCGTGGCTGCAAAAATACTCGCGCGAGAATTTGATCCCGTTCGCCTCGTAGCTGACGTGCGCCAGCGCGTCGCCGATGTCAAGGTCGCGGCGGTAATTTGAAAAATTTTCATGGCCGGGCAGATTAATGAGCAAATCACCAAGCATTTGATAAGCGCCCATCGTGTTGTCATTGCCGCTGGGATTTTCATTGCCGGTCCACAAGCTGTCTTCGTTCAGCACGATGCGTTCGCGCGCCACGCCGCCCGCGATGAGTCCGCCGATGCGCCCGTTGCCGATGGGCAGCGCCTCGTTGATGAACGACGACGGTTTGCCGCCGCCCAAACCCAAAACCGGCTGGCCTTTGTTCGTGGACAAAACAGTGCTGACAGTGGAACCAACCGGCTGCTGATACCAAAGCACCAGATCGCCGGCGAAGCTTGCGGCGCAAAAATTAAAAATGCCGAGCGCGGCAAAAACGATTTTGATCATTGAAAAATCTTATTGAAAATCATCGCGAATTCAATCTTTTCTGCGCAACCCGCCGCCGCACCTTGACGCTGCCGGACAAAAGCGACAGACTCGCGGGCGCAATTTCTAAAAATTATGGCAACCAAACAAATCATCAAACCCGCAAAATCTCCCGCCGCCGTCGGCCCTTACAATCATGCCGTGCGCGTCGGCGATCTGCTTTTTTGCGCCGGACAAATTCCGATTGATCCGGCGAACGGAAATCTGATTTTCGGCGACATCAAAGTTCAAACCGAGCGTGTTTTGCAAAATGTGAAAGCGATTTTGGACGACCAGAAACTGACGTTCGCAAACGTCGTGAAAAGCACCGTTTTTTTGACAAACCTCGGCGACTTTGCGGGCATGAACGAAATTTACGCGAAGCATTTCACGGAAAATTTCCCGGCGCGCTCGACGATTCAAGTCGCCGCGCTGCCCAAGGGCGCGAACGTGGAGATCGAAGTCATCGCGCATTTTTAACCCGCAACTGCTTTCGGCAGAAAGCGGCTGAATGAAAATCGCTGCGCTCTGCCGAGGCGCAGCCACAAAGCAAATGCCTGTTGAAATCCAATTTTTAATCGCGCTGCTCACTGGCGGCGCGCTCGGAATTATTTTTGGCTGGTTGAAATGGCGCGGCGGCGGTTCGGATGCGCGGCTTGAAAAGGAATTGCGCGAGCAGGTCGGCCAGCGCGAATTTGAATTGGAAAAATTGCGCGGACAAATTTCGGAAGCGGGCAACGCGCGCGCGGCGGCGGAGGCGAAATTTGCATCGTCGGAAAAAATGCTGGTTGAGCAGCGCGAATTGCAGGTGAAAGCGCTGGCGGATTTGCGCGAGGCGTTCAAGGCGTTGAGCGCCGACGCGTTGAAACAATCCGCGCCGGAATTTTTGCGGCTGGCCGAGCAGAGTTTCGGAAAATTCCAGGAAACAGCGAAAGGCGATTTGGCACAACGACAGGAAGCGATTAAAACTTTGGTCGAGCCGCTCAAGCAACAACTGGAAACTTACCAAAAACGTTTGCAGCAAAGCGAATCGGCGCAATCGTCCGCGCTCGGCGAAGTGAAAAAACATTTGGAAACACTCGCGCAATCCAACCTGTCGCTCGCGGCGGAGACGCAGCAGTTCCGAATGGTTTTGAAATCGAATCAGGCGCGCGGGCGTTGGGGCGAGGAAACGCTGCGGCGCGTCGTCGAGGCGGCCGGCATGAGCGCGCATTGCGATTTCACGGAGCAAACGCAAGCGGGCGAAAATCGCCCTGATTTGATTGTCAAATTGCCGGGCGAGCGTTTCATCATCGTGGACGCGAAGGTTCCTGATTTTGATTTTCTCAACGCGCTGGAATCTGCGGACGAAACGAAACGCGCGGAAGCGCTCGCAATTCACGCGGCGAAATTGAAAGCAACCATCAAGTCGCTCGCCGACCGCGATTATCCGAGCCAGTTTCCGAATTCGCTGGATTACGTCGTGTTGTTCGTTCCTGCGGAATCGCTGTTCAGCGCGGCGCTGGAAGGCGATCACGATTTGATCGTTTGGGCGGCGGGCAAGCGGATTTTGCTGGCGACGCCGGCGTCGCTGATCGCCCTGCTGCGTTCGGTGAGCGTAAGCTGGCAGCAGCACGCGCAGACGGAGAACGCGCAGAAGATCGCCGAGGCGGCGCAGGAATTTTACGCGCGCGTGGTGAAGTTCACGGAACATTTCGAAAAAATCCGCAGCGGACTCGAGCGCGCGAACTCGGCGTTCAACGACGCGGCGGCGAGTTTTCAGACTCGCATCCGTCCGGCGGGCGAGCGGCTGGCGGAACTCGGCGGCGCAAATTCTTCAAAAGAACTGGCGGACATCCAGCCGCTGGATTCGACGTTGCGCTTGCCGCCGGAATAAATTTTGGCATGATTCGATTCATGCACAAAATTCCCATTTTCGTTGTCGCACTGGTTTTTTCCTTCAACTCATTTGCGCGCGAAAACACGCTGCTGGATTCAGATTGGAAATTTCAATTGGGCGACTTCACCACATTGAGCGGGCAGGCCGTGAGTCCGGCAGATGTGAATTGGATTGATTCCAATATGCAAACGGTTTCGATTCCGCACAACTGGGGCTGGGAACAGGCGCAGGCGGGAAAAAATTATTATCGCGGGCCGGGCTGGTATCGGCGCGAACTGGACGTCGCGCCGGAAACCGGCAAAAGATATTTCCTGCGGTTCGAGGCGGCGAGCTTGGTGGCCGACGTTTATCTGAATGGAAAATTGCTGGGCGAACATCGCGGCGGCTTCGGCGCGTTTTGTTTTGAGATCACAAGGCAGTTGTCCGCGAGCGGCACGAACCTGCTCGCCGTGCGCGTGGACAACACCAAGTTCCCGGACATCGCGCCGTTGAGCGGCGATTTTTCCGTCTATGGCGGATTGTATCGTCC
>DASXED010000138.1:0-4850 GCA_036490295.1 Verrucomicrobiia bacterium
GCATTGAATGTCGGGGACTCGGTCTTTGCCATCGGCAGTCCACTGGGCCTCGAACGTACGGTGACGCAGGGCATTTTGAGCACCAAGACGCGCGAACTTGAAGGCGAACTTTATTTGCAGACGACCACGCAGATCAATCCCGGCAACAGCGGCGGCCCGCTGTTCAACCTCGCCGGCGAAGTCGTCGGCGTGACGAACATGAAAATCACCTTCGGCGAAGGCCTCGGCTTTGCGATTCCTGTTGAACTGGTGAAAAACTTTCTCGACCACCGCGACGCGTTCGCCTACTCGACAGACAATCCGAACAATCCGTATCGCTATCTGCCGCCGCCGAGCAATACGAAGTTGAAGATGTAAGAGAAATAATTTGGCGCTCAATCTTTCACTGCGGTTGGGTTTTAATTGATGATGAAAAATTTCCGTCCGATTTTTCTCGCTGCGTTTTTCGCGTCACTGGCATTTGTAACTTCTCTTCGCGCCGCGATTCCACCCGCAGAAAATCTTTTGCCGTCGGACACGCTGTTCGTTTTCACCGCTCCTGATTTCGCGGCCTTGAAAAAGGCGGCTGGTCAATCGCCGCAATGGCTTTTCTGGAACGACCCGGCGATGAAGCCGTTTCACGACAAATTCATGTCCAAATTGAACGGGGAATTTGTCGGGCCGCTGGAGCGCGACCTCGGCGTGAAGCTCGCGGACTTTGCCGGTTTGCCGCAAGGCCAGTTGACGTTCGCCGTCACGCAAAACGGCTGGAACGGGATTGACGACGACAAACCGCCCGGAATCATTTTGCTGCTGGACGCGAAGGACAAAGGCAATTTGCTCGCGACGAACCTCGCCGCGCTGAAAAAAAAATGGACGGCTGACGGCAAGCCGATTCACGCGGAAACCGTGCGCGGCGTGGAATTTTCCGTCGTGCCGCTTTCCAGCAACGACATTCCCGCGTCGCTCGCCGCCATTTTTCAAAAACGCGAGCCGGTTCAGGAACTGGGCAGGGAAACCAAACCCATTCCGCCGGGCGAACTTGTCATCGGCCAGTTTGAATCGCTGTTGATCGCGGGCAATTCCATCAAGGCAGTCGAACCCGTCGTCGCGCGGCTTACGGGCGGCTCGGTTCCGGCCTTGGGCGACAACGCGGCCTTCGCCGCCGACCAGCTCGCGCAATTCCATGACGCGCCGCTGTATTGCGGCTGGCTCAACGTGAAGGCCGTTTTCAACGTGCTCGCCGGCATCCAGCCGGAACCGCCGAATCCACTCGCGCCCGACCCGGTGCCGCAAACGCCGTGGAATAAAATTTTAACCGCGTCGGGACTGGCCGGCGTGAAATCCGCCAGCTTCAGCTACCGCGAATCCCACGCCGGCTCGCAAATTGATTTTTACATTTCCGCGCCGGAAGACGCAAGGCGGGGGATTTTCAAACTGATTTCCGCCGTGCCAAAGGAGGCCGCTCCGCCGTCGTTCGTGCCCGCCGACGCGGTGAAATTCTGGCGCTGGCGGCTGGACGGGCAAAATGGATGGGACGCGCTCGAAAAAATGCTGGGTGACATTTCGCCCGTCGCTGCCGCCAGCCTCGACGCCGCCATCGGCATGGCCAACGCCAACGCCCAGCAAAGCAACCACGGCTTTGACCTCCGCCAATATCTCATCGGCAATCTCACGGATGATTTCATCAGCTACCAAAAGGCGCCGGCGGATTTGAACAGCGCGCCGTCGCTTTTCCTGTTTGGCGCGGCGGACACGGATCAGGCGCTCCTTGCCGTCAAGATTGTCGCATCCTTTATGTTCGGTCAGCAAGGCACGCCCACCGCGCGCGATTTCCTTGGCCGGAAAATTTACATCATTCCCCTGCCCACCCGCCGACTGCCCGGCGCGGGTGCGCCTGCGCCAGCCGCACGCGCGATTTACTGCGCGGCCGGCGACGGCTATGTCGCCCTGACCACCGATGTTTCAATGCTTGAAGAATACCTTCGCGGCGTGGAAAAACCGCCCAAGCCGCTGAACGGGACCGCCGGCCTGGTGGACGCCGCGCAGCGCGTCGGCGGCACGGGCGGCGGATTGTTTGGCTACCAGGATCAGCGCGAAACCATGCGCGCCGCGTTCAAGTCGCTTAAAAATTCAACCGGCGGCGCGGGCGGCCTCGGTTCAATTTCCGCAATTTCCGCCCTGCCAAAAAGTTTCCGCGATTGGGCGGATTTCTCGCTCCTGCCGGATTACGACCGGGTCTCCAAATACTTTTTCTTTTCCGTCTATGGCGGCAGCGCCACGGCGGACGGCCTTTCCTTCAAGTTTTTCGCCCCGCGCCCGCCGCAGTTGAATTGAATCAAGGTAGGGCGCTCAGTCCACTGCGCGCCGCGCAGTGTTGTGAAACGGCGCGCAGAGGACTGACGCGCCCTGCCAACCTCATCGAAAAGCAGCGCGAAAGTTTCTCATTAAAAATGCTTGACACCGCTTGCGCCGTTCTTTTAAGTGAATAGCTCAACGGCATGACGGGATTCGTAACAATCAGAGTCTTACCCGAAAACCGCGCAACCGCGCAATAGTGCAGGGAATCCTTTTGCCGTAAATCAGCCTTCTTCCGTCGCGGCGGATTTTCGGCAACGCATCAACCGTAGCGGCGTCTCGGCAGAGCGCCGCAAAACCCCGGAAATTGAAGAATGCGGCTTTCTGCCGAAAGCCGCTACGCCCTTTTACAGAGATTTCTTTTCACAGTTTGCCTGCCGCTGCCCCGATTTTCAGAACTCCTGCCCCGAATCCAAAAACCGCTCCCCCGTTTTCAAAAGCCGCCGCCCCGAATCTAAAATCTTCCGCCCCGCTTTTGGCAACGATTGCCCCGACTTTGAGAGTCGCCGCCCCGATTTTCAAAACACCCGCCCCGGATTGGCGGGCCGTTGCCCCGGTTTTTTCCGGCTTTGCCCCGAATTTCAGACCCTTGCCCCGTTTTTGAAAACCGTTGCCCCGATTTCTGGAACGTCGCGCTTCTTTTGCAATCTGCTGCCGCAAAGCAATTTACACGGAATTGCCGCAATAGAACGCAAGGAACACAAAAAAACAGCCCCTTCCCTTTTGCGCCCTTTGCGTTCCTTCGCGGCCAGTTTTGTAACTCTCAACTCTCAACCTTCAACCCTCAACTGACTATGAGCAAACGTCCACATATCCCGACCGCCATACTTACCCACAACGGCGGACTCATCATCGCCGCCGCCAAGAACCACGCTGAAATCGCCGCGCGATTGACCGCCGCCTATATCACCGCCGCCGCCGCGCTTTGCGCAAAAGTTTCCGGCGATGTCACCGGCCAGAAAACCGCCAAGGGCGAACTCGGCAACCTGACCGCCGCGCAGCGGCAGAATTTGAACGTGCTACACGGTTGCATGGCGCAGGCGGCCAAGACCGCCAAACTCGCCTTTCCCGGCCAGACCGTGAAACTGCATCAGGAATTTCAGATCGGCGTGCATGACAAAAACGACCTCGGCTCGTATCTGGGACGCGCCGACATCGTTCTCGACTCAATCGCCAATGCCGCCAATCTTGCCGCGCTCAAACTCAAAGGCTGGACGGATGCCGAGACCACGGCATTTCAAACCGCGCGCAACGCTTTTGGCCCCGCCGAACAATTCCGCACCCAATCCATCGGCGGGGCAAAAGACACGACCACGACAAAAGACACCGACGCCGCGACGCTTTACGAAAATCTTCTGACCATTCAAAACGCCGCCGGTTTGGAATGGCCTGCGAGCGACCCTGCCAACGCCGGTGTGCGCGGAGAATTTCTGCTGGGCATTTTCCCGCCCGACCACGGCGGAAATCACGCGCCGCCGCCCGCGCCGCAAACTCTACCGGCGAAGTGAAAATAAAATTTAACAAGAATAATCTATGAGACTAAAATGGCTGGCTATTTGTATTTCAATGTTTGCTTGCGCGCATTTAATGTCGCAGGAAACCGGAACGGCAACGCCACGCAAAGCGGCAATTTTCGTGGAGAACCGGGCGGGACCGGCCTTCAATGACAAAGTGGAAGTGTTGGAAGATTTGCTCACCAGCCGGATTACGGACAAAGGATTTTCTGTCATCAGCCGCGAAGATGCCATCAATGCGCTTAAAACTTATTCCACCGTGGAAGTGACGGCGGCATCTGGAACAGCAGTAAGCGCCAAAGTTGCGACGCCAGCAGGTCAAACAGGCATAGCGGCTGAAGTCAACAAGGCAATGGGAGCGGAAGTTTCGGCGACGCCTGCCACAATAAAAGCAGATCAGGCTTTGAGTGACAGCAGTTCCGCGCTTCGATTGGCGCAAAATTTGGGTGCGGATTATTTGCTCGTGGCGTCAATCACGTCGTTTGGCACAAAGAAAATCACAGACAGTGAATTAAAGACCGTGGACGTCATCAATACTTTGCGTGTCAGCTATAAAATTTTGGATGGAGTGAAAGCGGGCAGTTTGATTGCAGATACTGTCAAGGCAACCAAGACAACCCGCTTTACCGAGGACAGCCAGACAGAAGATTCAGGACTTATTGATGATCTTTTGGATGATGCCGCAACTCAAGTCGCAGAAAATGCGGGCAGGAAACAGTCAACTATCGCAGCAGCTTCCGTTTTGCCAAATTCGGTTGAAATCACTGTTTCGTGTGGGATGCAGGACTTGGTGAATTTGCCGGTCTCCGTGCCGGATATTCGTGTGTTGGACGATGGCACGGTTTTAGTTTCCACCAACAACTTGGGAATCCAAGTGCTGGATGCAACGGTGGAGATAGATGGAATCGCAATCGGCACTGCTCCCGGCAAATTCAAAGTTCATCCCGGCTTAAGCAAAATGAAAATTACCCGCGAGGGCTTTACTCCTTGGGAGCGGAC
>DASXED010000110.1:0-21444 GCA_036490295.1 Verrucomicrobiia bacterium
CCCGGTCAACCAACGGGTGTTGTCGGGAGATTATTTCAACTCTCAACATCCGGTTCGCCTTCGGTCATGGATGCGACTGCCCCGGCTATGTTGATTTCATGTTGAAGCCATTTCATTTCCCGTCAAGATTTTTGGCGGGCAACACGACGGTGACGAATTTCAGCTACACGTTGAGCTATGCGGGCGTGACCAATGCGCCCGCATTGACATTGCTCTGGCCGCCGGACAACACGCCGGTTGGCGGGAGCAACGTGACGATTCAGGCGCAAGTCAGCGATGCGACGGCAACGGTTGCCGCCACGGTCAACGGCAGCACGGTTCAGGGCTTGATTGAGCGCAGCGGCTTGGTCTGGCTGCAAAACCTGCCGTTAAACGGCGGCACGAACGTGGTGACGATAACCTCTCAAAATGCGGCTGGAAAAGTGAGCACAAACACGCTGAACATTGTCGAAAGCAGCGTGAGTCTGGGCATCAATCCGATTTCGAGCGGCCAGTTGAACAAGACCAATGTGACGGTGACGGGAACGATCAGCGATGACAGCCTGAACATTTGGGTCAACGGCGTCCGCGCCGGTGTCAGCAGCGGCCTTTGGTCGGCGAGCAATGTGCCGGTCAGTCCGAGTGGCACGGCGGTTGTGACGGCGGAGGCGGGGACGGACACCAACGACATTGTGACATCGCAGACGATGAGCCAGCCGCAGCCTGCGGTGGTGGTCTTGTCGGATTATTCCAATGTTGAGAACGACCAGTATTACGATGTGGGCGAGGATGGGCGCGAGTTTTATGAATCAGACAACAGCGTGGTTCACTGGACTGTCAATGCGGGCGGAAATTATGCCGACAGGAGCGTTCGCTCGTTCAATGAATATCCCTATGGGGTTTACCCTGACAACTACGGCGGAAGTGTTCCGGGCGGCGCGGAACTGGGGCCGCCGTGGGAATACGCCCTGCTCAACGGCGCGGGCGACGACAATGTGAGCAAGACCACGCAGTCAACGCTGACGGTTGAACCGCCGGGGCAGGCGGCGGCGGGAGCGAGTGCGTTGTATCTGGTCATGGCCGGGGCGTCGGATTTTTCCGAGGTCAACGGTTTTGATGGCATCCCGGATTCCTATTTTAGCAATAATGTTTATGCCGCCGGTGATTTGCCGATGCCGCCGGAATGGTTGCAGGTCAACGGGCAGGCGCTCGTCAGCAGTGGCATCACCAACACGGACGGCTCGGTGGAGGGTCTGGCCCTCATCTCCGCTCCGTCAGGCGCGCCGGTGAAACTGGCGTTGAGTGCCTCGCAGTTTCACTATTATGCAGATGCCACGTTCACCAATGTGCTGGCGCAGACAATGCATCTGGCCATCATTGACACGAACAGCGGGACGGACTTGACGTTGCAGACGAACACGGTGATTGTGGGGCAGCAGATGAACTGGTATTGTAAACTATCCATCACCAACTCGTTTATGACCAATTTCCCGCCCGCCAATTTCCAGTGGACAGTTCCGGGGTTTGCGGCTTCAAATTTTGTAGCCGATGCCAGCAGTGACACGGTTTATACAAACTTTTTGATGACGAGTTCAAATATAAACTTTTATTGGGTGGACGGCGCGAGTAACCGCATCGTGCAAGTTTCGGCGACGGTCAATGGTAAAACTATTACTGGCCACGCCGCCTTTAATGTGTTGAGGCCGACTGCGAAGATTTCACCTTGGACTACTTCAGTGCGTGTTCATGCCAATTTACTTTCTTTCGATTCTTCCACAATGAATGGAATTACTTTTTCAAATACAATTGCGATTCCTACGAATTTTCCTGGTTCGATTGAGTGGGTGCAGGTTGATTTTAACCCTGTTACAGAATTACAAGACACCAATTCAACTTGGCACATACTGACTAACTATGTATCTGGCCCATATTTAGATACAACCTACCCATACCAGACATTTTCAGGCACTAACGCTGTTGATAGCCCCGCTTTGCCACTGCCTTCTCAATATGTGCGTGGAGTCGCATCAGATGTTTTTGAAATGTGGATGATGTTTAAACCGAATGGCGGACAATGGGTGCCATTAAGGGCGGTGAATTGGTCTTGGAGTGGCTCTGCTACTAATGGGCCGAGTGGATGGAGTCTTCAGAGTGGAACTAATAGTATAAATCCAACTGATTTTGACACGCAAACTTATCCCATTTAGAATAGCAATGTCACAAACGCCGTAACAATCCCATAACTATGAAAAAATACTTCTGCTTTGTCTCTATGTTGGCGGTGATAATGGTCGGGCGGGTTTCTGCCGATGACATTAAAACCAATGAGTGGGGTGTGATAACAAACAATGTGCAAATGTCCATCAGCCTTAAAGATGATGGGGCACAAATCAAAACGAATAAGTCCTTAAGCTTGTTAATCCGCATTAAAAATACTTCAACCAATGAAGCGGTTTTTTTATACAATGCCCTTGCGCTTAATGCCGATCCACTTATAGGCGTTTCCTGTGCTGTAATTTCGCCATCCGGCAAAGATATATCGCCAAAGCCGAGAATGTTTTGGCATGGTTCCGGCGGACATATTATATTGCCTCCAAATCAAATTAACGAGTTTGAATTTAGTTTGAGTCAACTTTGTAAGTTCGATGAGATTGGCACTTACAAAATCATTGCAAAAAAAATAATATGGTTCGGTAATGATAAGCAATTTGAGATTGTTTCAAATCCATTAACCATTGTCGTGTCGAATTGAAAACTTCGGCCAAGTTATGATCAAAAAATTACTTTCAGTTTTAATTGCAATTCTGGCGTTCACGCTGCCGTGCGTTGGACAAGACTTGCCGGAATTGCAGATTGTGGCCTCGAATAATGCCGCCGTAGTTTCCTGGTCAAACGCGCCGCAGCTTTCTGTTTTGCAAGCAACAACAAATTTATCGCGTCCGATTTCGTGGAGCAATGTGTCTGATGCCGGATTTGCCACCAATTTCACCGCATCAAATGCAAGTCCTCAACAATTCTTCCGAATCGCACAAGTCATGCCGCTATTTCAATTTGCGATTTTCTATAATGTGAACATGGAGATTGATCCCGGACGACCGATGGTCATCAAGGAACCAGTTTTTTGCAATGCTTCAATTTGGGCGTGTGCATCCGCCCTTACTTTTTTATCGTCAGTGGATGCGGTCGGCACCATTACAACCAACACCCCAGATCCTTTTTCTGATGGTTATGCCGACCCAGGGTCAGCTACTTTTGATGTGCCATATCTTACCAATCAGCCTTCGCTGTCCATGCCCATCACCGGAACCAACACCAGCGCGGCTTCTGTGCAAAATATCCTCAACTTGCCGCCAGCGGGATCGGGTTTGCCGAATCGGGCCGCATTGCAGTCTTCCAACCAAGTTTATATTTACAACACCGCTGATTTGATCATTTCCAACTCCGCCACCGGCATCAACGGCAGTTCCACTTACGGCAGCAACATCACCGTTTATTATGAAAATTCAAACGTAATCGGTTATCTGCAGTTGGTTACGAATGATATGGTGAGCATTAACACAAGCGTTACACCCCACACAACCAACGAATTTTATTCCTTTGTGACCAACGTCACTTTTTATGATTTTCGCGAATCAAAGACGGTGCAGGCAGTGCAAATTGACGTGGCCAAATTCAACGCATGGCTTATTACCAACACGGCCAGCGGAGGTGAAAATTGGAATTTTGAAAATACATTCGGCCCGACTTCCAAAGGGCACAACCTTGACTCCATTTATGTCTATAACAATGTTCCGCTAACCACGGCACAACTTCCGGCTGTGCGAATTATCAACGGGCAACAATTGCCATCGTCCTTTGGCCTCACCATCGCCACGCCGCAGCCGCTTTATGTGCTGGGCAATTACAACGTGCAGACCAATGGCGGCAGTCCCGTTCTTGGCACGACTAATACGGCTTCCACTTATCCCGCCGCGCTCATGGGCGATGCAATTACCATTCTTTCAGGCAATTGGAGAGATAGTGTTGATAATGAAAACCCCACCCCTAATGCAACTACAATTAACGCCGCAACGCTTGAAGGAATTGTTCCGTCAGACCCGACTATCAGCGGAAGCTACAGCGGCGGCGTTGAAAATTTCCTGCGCTTGTTGGAAAACTGGGCTGGTGTCACTTTGACCTACAATGGTTCAATCGCCGTCATGTTTGACAGCCAATATGCGACGAATCATTGGGGCGGTTCCTACTACGGTGTCCCAGCGCGCAACTGGAACTTTGATTCAAATTTTCTGAATCTGAACAAATTGCCGCCGCTTACGCCTTCGGTTGTCAATTTTGTCACGCCGTAATGTGGCCTTGCCTCGAATTGGCGGACGCTGATGATCAGCCTTTGGCATCCCATTATTCTCTTCGGCATTTTGCCCGCAATCTTTGTGATAAAAAAATTGCGCGGCAGGAAACCAACTTCAAACAAAGAGACGAACATTGAAAAATAAAATATTGAGGGTTTGCACATATATTTCCACAGCCTTTTTATTGGGGCTTGTGAGCCTCTGGGGCTATCTTTGGATTTTTAATCCTGATCCGGCAAGTGGCGAGCCATCCATGCATTGGCGTCACATTTCACTTGGGCACGATATAAACCTTGCTGCCTCAAATTCTGAAGGCGGTGAGTCATTATATTTTTTTAATGGACCCATGCCTAATGGCACCACCATGTTGGGGCCAACCGATACCGTAACAGGTGGTTGGGATCGTGGTTACGGCATTTACTTCCTGTCAATCTATGACGCAGCCAGTAAGTGGACGTGGTGGACATTAATAATCAGCCTTTGGTATCCCATCATCATCTTCGGCATTTTGCCCGCGATCTTCGCGGTAAAAAAAATGCGCAACCGGAAATCAGCTTCAACCAAAAAGCCGACCGTTGAAAAATAACAAGACGGCAACCAAAGGCATGAGGCCTCTGCAAAGTGAGCGTAGCGGCTTTCGGCAGAAAGCCGTATTCTTCAATTTTCAAAAGTTTGCGGCGCTCTGCCGAGACGCCGCTACGGTGGATGGTCGGTTTTGCAGAGGTCTCGACATAGCAAAAGTCCCACTTAAAGGTCAACGCCGGATGAGGCTGGCTTTGAAGTATCGCGGGAAGTGATTTGATCGCGCTCGTGGGTGGATTTGAAACATTTGCACCGCCCGGACGAAATAAAATTTTCCCGGTCGGCGGCGTTCGGCGAACGTTTTTCCTCCGGTGTTCGCCGGACATTCACATTTGGGGAATTTGCAAGTTTCCAGGCTTGCCATCATTCGTCGCATCATCAAACTTGCTGGCGATGAATCGGGACATTTATGACGCGCTCATCATCGGTTGCGGTCCGGGCGGCAGCAGCGCGGCGACATTTCTGGCGCGCGCTGGAAAAAAAGTGCTCGTGCTGGAAAAGGAATTTTTCCCGCGCTTCCACATCGGCGAATCGCTCCTGCCCTGCAACATGGCGATTTTCCGCGAAATGGGCGTGCTGCCCGCGTTGCAGGCGGCTGGCTTTCCGCGAAAATTCGGCGCACGGTTCGATCTTTGCAACGGCACGCTCGGCACCCGTTTCGCCTTCCGTGAAGGCAAATACAATCGCGAACCCGAAGCCATCCAGGTGGAACGCGAATTGTTCGATCACATCCTGCTCAAGCACGCGCGCGCCAGCGGCGCAGACGTCCGCGAGGGCTGGTCGGTGACAAAAACAATTTCCGATCCCGGCGGCGTCAACGTCGAGGCGCGCGATCCCGATGGAAAAATTCATGATTTTCGCGCGTCTTATCTGATTGACGCCAGCGGACGCGCCAGCGTGACCGGCAATCAGGAAGGACTCCGCGTCACCCATCCGCGCCACAAAAAGCTCGCGGTCTTCGCCCAGTTCACCGGCGTGCTGCGCGACGCGGGCGAGGCGAACAGTGACATCATTGTTGTCCGGCTGCCCGACAAATGGTTTTGGATCATCCCGATTTCCGCCGGGAAAACCAGCGTGGGTCTGGTCATTGACAAGGACGAGTTTGCGTGGGAAAAAGGATCGCCGCAGGAAATCTTCGACCGCTGGGTCGAGTCCAGTTCCGCCGTGAAGGATCGCATGGTGAACGCGCGGCGCGTGAACGAAACGCGCACCACGACCGATTTCAGTTATTACAATCGCAAGCTGGCGGGCGAACGGCTTTTGCGCGTGGGCGACGCCGCCGGTTTCATGGATCCGATTTTTTCCGCCGGGGTTTTTCTCGCCATGTGGTCGGGCAAACTCGCCGCCGAAGTCGTGGAAAAATCCGTCGCGCAAGGCAAGCCCGTCCGCCGGCTGTTTGCCAGTTATGAAAAACGCGTCAAGAAAGGCCTGATGTTCTACTGGCACATGGTGGAAAGTTTTTACACGACGCCGTTCATGGAACTTTTTTTGCGCCCGACCGAACGCTGCAATTTATTTTCAGCCGTCATCGGCGTGCTCGCCGGCGAAGTGGAAGGAAGCTGGTCGTTGCGCTGGCGGATGAAACTTTTTTTCCTGCTCGTAAAAATCCAGGCGCGCTGGCCGTTTTCGCCGCGCATCAATTTCCGCCCGATTGTCGTCGTGACAAAAAATCAGCCTTCCGAATGAAACTGTTCGGCGTGCCCTTAATTTTCCTGCTCGCCGTTTTTGTCGCCGGTTGCCGCACCTCGCCGCCTCTGCCGCCCGCCGATTTTTCCGCGTCCGGCTGGCGCGTCGAGCAAGGCCAGGCCGTTTGGAAACCTTCGTCAGACCGCCCTGAACTTGCTGGAGATTTGCTTTTCGCGACGAATGTAAACGGAAATTTCTTCGTCCAGTTTTCCAAAATCCCTTTCACGCTGGCGACCGCGCAAATTTCCGGCGAGCAATGGCAGATTGAATTCGGCGCGGACAAATTTTCATGGCACGGACGCGGCAAGCCGCCGAATCGTTTTGCTTGGTTTCAACTGCCGCGCGCGCTGCTCGGCGAAAATCTGGATGGCGGCTGGCAATTTAAGAATGTGACGACAAACTCGTGGTGTCTGGAAAATTTGCGCACCGGCGAAATTTTGGAAGGCGAGTTTTTCCCATGAACCGCCATTGGTTTCGTTGGTGGTGGCTTCTGCTGCTCGTTCCGATCATCGCCGGACTCGCGCGATTGCATTTTGATGCCGAGGTTCTCGACCTGCTGCCCGCAAATGTTCCCGCCGTCCAAGGTCTCAAGATTTACCAGCAACATTTCGCCGGCGCGCGCGAACTCATCGTCACCGTCAAGGCACAAAATCCTGAATCCGCCGAAACCGCCGCGCGCTCCATCGCCGAGACTTTGCGCGCGGAAACCAATTTGATTTCCGACGCCACATGGGAGCCGCCGTGGCTCGAACATCCCGATCAAACCGCCGAACTCATCGCCTATCTTTGGCTGAACCAGCCGCCTGAACAATTCGCCGGTCTCGCCGCTCAACTTTCCGAGACAAATCTCGCCAATGTCCTCGCCGCGACGCGCGACCAACTGGCCACCATGCTTTCGCCGGATGAAATCGCGCAGTTAAGTTACGATCCGTTCGGCCTGACGCGATTGCCCGAAAACGTCGCCGGGACAGTTTCAGGTTTTGGCCGGGGACAGGAATTATTCGCCTCCGCCGACGGCACGTTTCGGATCATCTTCGTCAAGGCGCGTGGCGATTTGAACGGCTACCGCGAATGCACCGACTGGTTCAACGCCGTGAAAAAAATTGTCGCCGCAAGTTTGCCCGCGACAAATCAAATTCAAACCGGCTACACCGGACGTCCCGCGTTTGTCGCGGAAATTTCCGGCAGCATGAAGCACGACATCACGCTGTCCGCCGGCGGCACGTCGGTCATCATCGGGATTTTATTCTGGTTCGCGCACGGGCGCATCAAGCCGATGCTCTGGCTTTTGACTTTGCTCGCGCTGATTCTGGCCGCGACGCTCGCGCTCGGCGGATTGATTTTCGGCGCGATCAATGTCATCAGCATGGGCTTCGCGGCGATTCTGCTCGGCCTCGCGGTGGATTACGCCGTCGTGCATTATCAGGAGGCGCTCGCGCATCCGAATTTGACGATTCCCGAAGTCCGCCGCGCGATTGCGCCCGCGATTTTTTGGGCGGCGGTCACGACGATTTCGGCGTTTCTCGTTTTGAACTTCGGCGGACTGCCCGGCCTCGCGCAACTCGGTTCGCTCGTCGGCATCGGCGTCGCGCTTTCGGCGTTTGTGATGATTTTTGCGTTTTTGCCGCCGCTGTTTCCGAACCGGATGCAGCCGCAATCAAATCGAGTCGTCGAGGAAACTGAAATCAAATTGCCCGAACCGCTCAATCCGCTTCGCAGAAAAATCATCTTCGCAGTCACGGCAATTTTGATTTTATTTTGCGTCGCGATTTTGTCGCGCGGCCTGCCGAAAATGGACGCGAGCGCAAACGCCCTGCAACCGCGCGACAGCCAGGCTTACGCGACACTCGACGCGATCAAAAAAAATCTCGGCCAGAAACGCGAGCCGCTCTGGCTGGTCATTTCCGGGCGCGACGAAAATGAAGTCGCAAAAAAACTCGACGCCGTTTTGCCGGTTCTCAACGCCGCCGTTTCCAACCAAACTCTCTCCGGCTTCACGCTGCCCAACGCGCTCTGGCCGCGACCGAAATTTCAAAATCAAAACCGCGCCGCCGCGCAACGATTGGTTTCCGAACGCGGCGCGCTTCACGCCGCAGCCGCGACGAACGGTTTTGCCGAAAGCTCGCTCGGTTTGACCGACGAAATTCTGGCGACCTGGCGGCGCGCGATTTTGGCCACGAATGTTTTCTGGCCGGCAAACCCGCTGTCCTCGTGGATTTTTGAAAAGCTGGCAGCGCGCGAACCGCAAAACTTTTTTGCCGTCGGCTTTCTTTATCCGTCAACAAACGCAACGACAGCTTCGTTCGCGCAACTTGATTCGCAATTGCCGCGCGACGGTGTCTGGCTTTCCGGCTGGGAATTGCTCGGCGGAACGGTTTTGGCCGCCGTCAAAAGCAATCTCTGGAAACTGTTGCTGCCGATGGCTGGACTCATTTTGCTTTCGCTCTGGCTCGCGTTCCGGCGGTTCACGGAAATTTTTTTCAGCGTCGGCATTTTGCTGTTGAGCGGATTTTGCCTGCTCGCCGCGATGCGCATTTTCGGCTGGCAATGGAATTTGCTCAACCTCATGGCGCTGCCGCTGATCCTCGGCACGGGCGTGGATTACAGCATTTTCATGCAGCTCGCGCTGCGCCGTTGTCGCGGCGATTTGCAAATGGCGCACCGCTCGGTTGGTCGCGCGCTGCTGCTTTGCGGCGGCACGGCCATCGCCGGGTTCGGCTCGCTCGGACTGTCGAGCAACGCGGGAATGTCGAGCCTTGGCCGCGTCTGCGCCGTCGGCATCGCGGGCAATATGCTGATCTCCGTTTTTCTGCTGCCGGTCTGGTGGAAAATTTTCAGTCCAAAGTCCAAAGTCCAAAGTCCAGGGCCGGACGGCACGGCTGGACTCGAAACTGAAAACTTGAAACTTGAAACCCCTTCCAAATTTTACAGCGCGCGAATCTGGCGAATTGGTCTGGCGTTCGCAAAATGCGTGCCTGCGCCGATTTTAATCGCGCTCGCGAAAATGTCCGCCGCGATTTACTGGCGTCTCGCGCCGCGCCGCCGCGAAATTGTGATTCAAAATTTGCTGCCCGTTCTCAATGGCGACCGAAAATCCGCCGAACGCGCCGCGCGCGAATTGTTCGCGCAATTTTCGATCAAGCTTGCGGATTTATGGCGTTACGAAGGCGGCGTCGCGGAAAAACGCTGGTTCGCGGATTGGAACGGCTGGGAAAATTTAGACCGCGCCCGCGCGCGCGGCAAGGGCGTCCTGCTCGTCACGCCGCATCTTGGCAACTGGGAATTCGGCGGCGCGTTTCTCGTCCAGAACGGCGTCAAGCTGCTCGTGCTCACGCAGCCCGAACCGGACGGGAAATTGACCGGCCTTCGCCAAAATTCGCGCGCGCGCTGGGGCGTTGAAACTTTGATCGTCGGCGAAGACGCTTTCGCGTTTGTCGAAATCATCAGGCGGTTGCAGGAAGGCGTGACGGTTGCGTTGCTCGTGGATCGTCCGCCCGCGCCGACTGCCGTGGAAGTAAAATTGTTCGGCAGAAATTTTTCCGCCTCGATTGCCGCCGCCGAACTTGCCCGCGCTTCCGGCTGCGCCATCGTTCCCAGTTTCATCGTCCGCAAACCGGACGGCTACATCGCGCAAATCTTCCCGGAAATTTCCTATGACCGCGCGGCCATCGGCGACCGCGCCGCGCGGATCAAATTGACGCAGGAAATCCTGCGTGCGTTCGAGCCGGTCATCCGGCAGCATCTCACGCAATGGTTTCACTTCGTCCCGGTCTGGCCGGACGAAAAATTGAAATGAAAATGCTCCGCCAACTTTTCTTCGCGCTCGGAATTTTTTCCGCGCTGCAAAACGTCCGCGCCGATGAAACCAATTCGGTTTTGGACTCGTGGTTCGCCGCGCAAAAAAACGTCCACGCCTGGTCGGCCGATTTTGTCCAGACGCGGACGCTCAAAACCTTGACGCAGCCGCTCACGGCCAGAGGCAGGATTTATTTTTCCGCACCAAATGACTTTCGCTGGGAACTCGGCCAGCCCGCGCAAACCATCGCGCTGCGGCACGGCGACGAAATGTTCGTGATTTATCCGCGACTCAAACGCGCGGAGCGTTATCCGATGGGCGCAAATGCGCCGCAACAATTGCGCGACACGATGTCGCTGCTGCAAGCCGGATTTCCGCGCGACAGAAAAGAATTTGATTCGCAATTCAAGATTTTATCACTCGCGGAAACGAATGGCACATGGCAGTTGTCACTTCAGCCGAAAAGCAAATTCGCATTGCAAATGATGCCGGAACTGCGAATCACCCTGGCGACGAATGATTTTTCGCTGGCCGGCACGGAACTGGTTTTCGTAGACGGCTCGACGATGCGAAACGATTTCACAAATTCAGTTTTGAATCCGCCGCTGGACAAAAATCTGTTCGAGTGGCAGCCGCCCGCTGATTTCAAAGTCACCAGCCCGTTTTCACAATGAACTCCGCAGACGATTTGCAACGCGCGTTGAATTTTCTGCCGCACGGCGCGGAATTCCGTTTTCTCGACCGGCTGACCAAACTGGACGGCGGAAAAAGCGGCGAAGGCGAATACAAAGTTCGCGGTGACGAACCGGTTTTGCGCGGGCATTTTCCCGGCGAACCGGTTTTTCCCGGCGTGCTGCTCGTCGAGGCGGCGGCGCAACTCGCGGGCGTCGTCGCGCAAAGCGATCCGAAAATCCCGCCGTTGAAAAATTTGAAGCTGACCGCGCTGCGAAACGTGAAAATTCTCGGCACGGCAAGACCCGGAGAAATTATTTTGCTGGAAGCAAAAATCACGGGACGCCTGGGAAAGCTGGTTCAAGCACAAGCAACGGCAAAAAGCGGCGGCGGAATTATTCTGACGGCGGAATTGACGTTAAGTGGAAACTGATATTTCGGATGACCGTCATTCGGTCATAATTCCTTAAAAATGCCCGCGATTATGGATGCGCCAGCCTGAAGAACATATTTCCCGCGCCCGGAATAATCGTCACGCTCATGCTCGTGCTGTTGCCGCTCAACGTGCCGACCACCTCCCATGGAGATTCATTGCCCGTGTTAAATCCATAATCATCATAGTTGCCGCCCGCGTCGTTGTCCGCAAAATAAATCACATGGCCTTCGCTGTATTAGGAATAATAATAGCTTTGCCGCCTTGCTAGTCTTGCAACACTCGTTTCAAAACATCACACTGGCCTTAAGCCCCATTGCCAACGCGCGGGCGTATGAAATGCAGACGAAGAACGGCGGCGGCTGGACGCCGGCGGGCGTGTTCGCGCAGGCGCGGGGAATCGTGCTGCCGGGCTTGACGCCAGGGCAGAATTATTCCGTGCAGGCGCGCGCCATCGGCGGCAGCATGGGTTATTCCGATTGGAGCGATCCCGTCAGCCACATGGTGATGTAGGCAAGTTGAGAGTTGAGAGAACAAAGCCGGAGCGAGAAATCGTTCCGGCTGTTTTTATTTCATCGCAAAATAAAATTTTTAACTTCACCGAATCGTAACGTATTTGCCGTCAGCCTGAAACAAATGGACTGCATCATTTCAATAATGACAATGACACTTCCGAAAATGCAAGCATTCAGCCTGAAATTGAACCGTTGCCTCGCGCCAATTTTATTTTCACTCGTCATCATCGTTGCGCCATTGCGCGCGGACGACACGATGGCGCAGCCGGGCCAGCCGGTTCAAACAAGCAAGCTTCACTATCTCGCAGATGGGAAGCCCGACGCCATCGCCCTGCTCGCGCCGCCGCCGCTGCCGGATTCAGCGGAGCAGTCCGCCGACATGGTTGAAGTGAAAACCGTTTATCACGCAGCCACCAGCAACGACATCGCCGCCGCCTATTCGGAAAGGAAATTCGACATCTTCAATTTCACGCCCGCCATCGGAGATTTTTTTCAGCCCGGCAAATTCCCCAAAACCGAAAAATTCTTCCATCACGTTCAGACCGACGCCGAGGCCATCACTGACAATGCAAAGGATTACTACAAACGACCGCGCCCCTACGTCGTTGACCCAAGCCTGATCAACGGCAAGCTGGAAAAAAGTTTCAGCTATCCCAGCGGCCATTCGACCGAATCCATGACGCTGGCGTTGGTGCTGGCGGATTTGTTTCCCGACAAGCACGACTCCATCCTCGCCATCGCGCGGAGCATCGGCTGGCATCGCGTCCAAACCGCGCGCCATTATCCGACCGATATATACGCCGGGCGCGTTTTGGCGCAGGCCATCGTCAAGCAGATGGAAAAAAGCGACGAGTTCCAAAAAGATTTTGCGGAAGTGAAAGCAGAAATCGCCGCCGCGCAAAAATAAAACGAAGTCACAGAGTTGTCACACATCCGTCATTTGTTTGCAACGGACAAATGGATAATGACCGCAGCAGAAATCAGTCTGCAACCAAATTGAAGAAACAAAAACCAAATTAGGAGAAAATGAAAAATCAAAAAATTATTTCAATGGCGGCATTGCTCATCGCTTCGCTGTCCGCAGCCCAAGCCCAAATAATCATTTCCGAAGTTGATCCGAACGGAAGCAGCGCCAGCTACGGCGCCGATTGGTTTGAACTCAAGAACACTGGCTCTTCAACCGTGGACATCACAGGCTGGAAGATGGACGACAATTCCGACTCTTTCAGCTTGGCCGTTCCACTCCGCGGCATCACCGGCATAGCGCCGGGGCTGACCGTTGTCTTCCTTGAAGACGGCGCGGCCTCAACCGGCGACGCCGCCCTTGACGCCAACTTCGCAAGCGCTTGGTTCGGTGGCAGCGTGCCTGCTGGATTGACCTTGGCAAACTATGGCGGTTCTGGCGTGGGACTCAGCTCGGGTGGGGATGCGGTGAATATTTTTGACTCCACCGGCACACCCATAACCGGTGTTACTTTCGGGGCCACGACTTTGGGAGCCACGCTGGATAACACGGCTGGATTGAATGGCACCATTTCTCAATTAAGTGTTGCCGGCGTCAATGGCGCTTTTTCCGATGGGCCGGAAACAGGTTCACCCGGAGGTGTCACACCCGCTCCCGAACCCACTACGCTGGCGCTGGCCGGATTGAGTTTGGCGGGTTTGATCGGTTTTCGCCGGATGCAAAACCGGAAGGACTGACAAGTTTCAAGTTGAAATATCCGCGCGCAGGATAAACTTCTGCGCGCGTTTTATTTTTGGCGTCAATCCCGCCACAATCTCAACTGGCAAAAATTACCTGCCGCGTCTTCTGCCTCTGGATGAACGCACCGATGTCTTCAGCAAAAATTTATTTCCACGCCCAAGTTGCGGACGCGCTTGCTGCGGACGCGAAGTTTGCCGCGATTCGGAATTGCGAGTGGCGACGGATTTGCGTTCCTCGACGGCGAGCTGAAAATCCACTTGCTTTTTCACCGTGTCCACCCGCGCCACTTGCACGGTGAGTTTGTCGCCGAGTCGGATCATTCGGCGCGTGCGACGGCCAACGAGATTGCGGCGCGCTTCGTCGAACACATAAAAATCGTCCTGCATCAGCGACAACGGCACGAGGCCGCTCATCGCCAGGCCGCTCACGTCCACGAAGAAACCAAAGTTCCGCACGTCGGTCACGAGCGCGGGATATTTTGTCAGCTCGCCGGACGCGAGTTGCGCTTTCAGGAACGCGAACAATTTTACGTCCTTGCTGTCGCGCTCGGCGTCGGCGGAATTGCGTTCCGTGACGGAAATGTGTTCGGCGATTTCTTTCAACGCCGAAGTCGCCACCGCATTTTTATAGAACAACGCGCGATGCACGACAAGGTCGGCATAACGGCGGATGGGCGAAGTGAAGTGCGTGTATTTTTTCTTGGCCAATCCGTAATGACCGAGCGGCTCGACTGCGTATCGCGCGCGCATGAGCGATTTGAGAAAACCAATTTTCAGCGCCTGACCGATGGGCAGCGTGCCGAGCTTCTGCAACAATTTTTGCACTTCGGAAGTCTGGCTCAAATTGCCGCATGCGACGTGATGCGCGAGGACTTCGTCGCGATATTCCTGCAAACGGCGCGGGTCGGGCGCTTCGTGGATGCGATAAATCGCGGGCGTGCGCAGGCTCATCAGGCGCGTCGCGACGGCTTCGTTCGCGAGCAGCATATATTCCTCGATCAACTGGTGCGACACGTCGTTCTCGGTTTTCTCGACGCGCAGAATTTTTCCGTGTTCGTCCAGCCGGATTTTCGTTTCGGGAAAATCAAGGTCGAGCGAACCGTTCTTGAAACGCAGGCGGCGGATTTTTTGCGCCAGTTCGTGCGCCTGATGCAGCATTTGCTCCATCGGATCGTCCGCCGGCGCGCGTTGCAAAATCTCCAGCACGTCGCCGTAGGCAAAACGCCGCTGCGAATGGATCACGGCGGAATAAAATTTCGTGTTCAGCACGCGTCCGTCATTCGACACGAGAAATTCCACGCACTTCGTCAGGCGATCCACGTTTGGCTTGAGCGAACACAGTTCGTTGCTCAACGCTTCCGGCAGCATCGGGATGACGCGGTCCACGAGGTAAGTGGAATTGCCGCGCTTCTGCGCTTCCTCGTCAAGCGCCGTGCCGGGCTTCACGTAATGCGACACGTCCGCGATGTGCACCCACAGCCGCCATTGCTCCGGCGAAATTTTTTCGAGACAGATTGCGTCGTCGAAATCCTTCGCGTCGTCGGGGTCAATCGTGATGACTTGATGCGCACGGCAATCCACGCGGCCCGCTTCGTCGCGCGGTTCAACGATTTTTCCGATCGCGTTCGCCTCGGCCAAGACGGGCTTGGGAAAATGCAGCGGCAAATCGTATTGGCGCAAAACGGAAAGCATATCCACGCCTTCCTCGTCCGGCGCGCCGAGGACTTCGACGATCTCGCCTTCGGGACTTGTGTGCGGCGAATCCCATTCGCGCAATTCAACGACCACTTTGTCGCCGATGTGCGCGGGGCGGCCAACGTCGCGCGGTTCGGGAACTAAAATGTCGTGCGGAATTCGCGGATCATCGGGCGTGACAAAAAGAAATTGCCGTCCGCGCTGCAACGTGCCGACCAGTTGGGTGCGCTTGCGTTCCAGGATGCGGACGACGGTTCCAGTTTCTGGCGCGTCGCCGCCGGAACGAAAATTTTTCCGCGTGTCACGCCGCACGAGCACGCGGTCTTCGTGCAACGCCGTGCCGGTCGCGCTTTCAGAAATGGCAATTTCCTTGAGATCAGAATCGTCGGGCTGGAGAAAACCTTTTCCCGCGCGGTTCATGCGGATGCGGCCTGGAATCAAATCCGCCTCGCGCGGGCTGACGTAGCGATTGCCCTTGATGCGCGCGACCGCGCCGGATTGCTCCAACTGCCGCAGCACCGCCTGCAATTCTTGCTGGCGATTCGGCGCGAGCCGCAGCAGCCGCAGCAGTTCCGGCACGTTCGCCGGGACGTAATCTTTTTGAGCGAGCAGCCGGATGATTTGCTCTTTCATGATGATTTATCTGGCATCCGGTTTCGTCTCCGCCCGGCGCGCGAAGAGCCACAGCAGGTCGGACAAACGGTTTAGAAAAATTATTATCCCGCCATTTTTCAATCCACCCGATTCATTCAAATCGCAAACGCGGCGTTCGGCGCGGCGGCAAATTGTCCGCGCCACGTCCAGTGCGGCGGAATTATGCGTCGCGCCCGGCGTCGCCCAGCCTTTGAAACTCACGTTCTGTGATTCGATTTCCTTTACAAGCGCGTCGAGCTTTGCCGTCATTTCCGTTGTTACAAGCTTAAATCCATCTTTGACGTAGCGCGGCAAGTCTTCCGTCGCCACGCCGACTTCGCCCATCAGCGCGACCAAGTCTTTTTGAATTGCGAATAAATTGTCACTGACAAAACCTTCCGTCGCCGTAGCTCGCGCCATGCCAAGCGCGGCGTTCAATTCATCAATCGCGCCGCACGCCTCGACGCGCGGATGATTTTTCGGAACGCGCCGGCCATACATCAACCCCGTCGTTCCCGAATCCCCGGTTTTGGTGACGATGCTCATTTTTGAAATCGTCCTCGTCGTTGTCCTCTAAAAATCACTTCGCGTCTTTCACATTTGAAACTTTGTTCGCGCCCGTCACTGTCAGTGATGACGGCGGCGCGGTCAATTCCAATATGCCAGAATTCCGGGATTATACAGAAGACAAACAAACAGGTTAAAATGGCAGGGCGGGCAGTCCTCTGCCCGCCGAACGCGTGGATTGACAAGAGGCGGCGCGCACGGAGTGACGCGCCCTACCCAGATTGTTTGTGAACCGGATAATCCCACAGAATTCCTTTCACAACCGCACCCGGTTGCCGTCGTCATCGCAGGCAAATATCCGCGATCAGTTGTGGACGGCTTCATATTACCAAAAGTCAAAATGCCGGCAAATGATTGCGATTTTTTACTTCCAACAGCCATGTGAAAGACCTGGTTTTTGGCGCGTTGCCGAGAGGCAACGCAAGTTCAAGGCGTGTGTTTCAGACGAAAGAATTCAGCCGGGCCATTCGTCGGATTGGCGCTGGCGGTGGTTGTGACGTTGCCGCCCACGTCTGCGGCCTCCGCGAAAGGCATCATTGCATCCTCCCATTCACCTTTGCCCAAGTCCGAAGTTTTCTGAAGAACAAATGCGTCACCTGTCCAAGAGAAGTTCACCATGCCGTCCGACATGGTGGCCGACAGCGCCGGTGACTTGCCGACAGACGGATCGTTGATGGGAATCGGGCCGTTGTTCGGGGAGCCAAACTCGGCAATCATTTCCGATGACAGAGCACCACCGAAGAATTCGATGCTGGACGCATACACGCCGCCATTTGTTTCGTCTGACGATGGAGAACTTAACACGGTCACCACGCTGGCTAGAGATTGATATGGTGTGCCTCCAACTACGATGGTTGCATCTTCGGCGGGTTCGCCGTTCACGTATAAGGAGATGATTCCATCAGGTTTCCCATCTCCATTAATATCTCCTACAGCTACAAACACTACCCGGTTCCAGTCGTTCGAGAGCATAGACATTGGAGAATCCATGTTGACGAGTGTGTCGCCTACCATGCCGCTAACATTCAATTTTCCTTCATGAGTCGTCACAAGCAAATTACCCCATCGGTCGAAAATGCTGAAGAGCGTGACGGGATTGGTTGAGTCGTCTGGCACATAGACGTCCATGGCAATCGTGTAGTTGCTCACGGAATCACTGCCGTCCGAAGGAGGAATAAACGGCATTTGGATGAACGTGCCAGCTGGTAACGGTGGGACATACACTACATTCGCATTTTTCCCGTTGATGGCGGGCAAACCGAGATCAAAAACAGTTCCGGCGGAAATGATCAGCGGATTGACATTGGTTAGAATCAAGTCGGGGCCGACGGTGGCGGCCAGAGGTTTGGCAAGTTGAGAAATGTTCCACCATGCCCATGGCAGCGGACCCCAGCCTTTGGTGACGGTCAGTTTTGCGGACGCGCTGGCGGTATCGCCGCAAGGATTGGAAACGACAACATTATATGTTCCCGCGTCGGAATAGTCCACGGACGTAACGGTCAAAGTTGGCGTGTTGACGCCAGAATAGTTGCCGCCGTTTGTAAGGATCAAACCGTTGTGAAGCCACTGGATGTTCAATGGCGGAGTGCCCCAGATATTTGCATTGAACACCGCCGTGCTGTTGGCCGGCAGCGATTGGTTTGGAGTGCTATAAACAATGGAGGGTGGAGTGCAGGTGCTGCAATCAACGACAGCCTCCGTGAATTCAACGCGCATTCCAGTGGTGTTCCATGAAGGCGGAGGTGATACGATATTAGTTACAACGAAATAGAGTGTGTTGGTTGCCGGATAAGCCAGGAGGCCGCTGTTGATGGTAAAATGCGTCCAGTAATTGTAACCGGGAGGCGTGATGGATGAAATTTGATTGGCCGGCCCCATGCCATTGAGATACATAATAGCGCCATCATCAGCAGCCCACCGCCCGGAAATAGAGGCATTGAAAGGATTTACGGTCGGTGGCAGAACAAAATGATTCGTGTAGGTATAGTTGCCTGCCGGATTTCCCGGATCATCCCCCAGCCAATAACCGGCAACTGTATTGGGACTAATCCATTCTGATGTCACGAAGAAAAGAAGCCCCCAGTTATTCGGGAAAACAACCGCATTGGGTGCATTGTAAACTGGAATTCCAGCCGGCACCGGTCCAAGAGTATAATGAGGATCAACATTTCCATAAGACAAGAGTGCCCTATTATTGTCCACTCCGGTGTCGAACAACGCGTCAAGAAATGACAGTGATCCGCTGTTGGTCAGAGAAATAAAACAAGTGCTTGCGTTCCCATCGGGATCGGTAACTGTCACGGTGACAATGTTTCCACCAGCAGCGATGGCCGTGCCCGCCGGAGGCGACTGGGTGAAGACCAATTTATTCGTCGGTGTGCATGGGTCGGACGCGGACACCAGCGCCAGCACATCCGGCACCACGCAATTCGTCGCCGCCACGGATTTCGGATAGTTGATCGTCGGCGGCGTCTTGTCCTGGCCGCAGACCTGAACCTGGCACTTGCTGGAATTGCCGCAGGCGTCCGTGACTGTCACGATCACTTGTTGGCAAAGGCCGGACGCAATTGTTCCATTCGTCGGATCTTGGGTGTAAATCAACTGGCTTGCAGGCGTGCAATCATCCGATGCGGGCGGGCGGATTGTCGGAATTTCAAGCTGGCAGTTCTTGTCCAACGCCACGATGAGCGTGTTGGTGATGCAAGTGATGACCGGCGGCGTGGTGTCAACCAGCGTCACGGCCTGGCTGCACGTGGCGGTGTTGCCGCACGCGGCGGTAATCAGCCAGCTTTGCGTAATCGTTTTAGGACACACACCATTGGTCACGAAGCCGGACGATGTGATCGTCACGTCTGCACCTTCCTTGATGGTCGGCGGATCGAAATTCCAGACGGAGCCGCACTCCACCGCCTTGTTGGTGGGATAATTGACAATAAGCGGGACGGCGCAAGGTTCCTTGCATTTGCCGGCGGAACCGGCATTGAAAATCGTTGCTATTTCCGCCGGATTCAGCACGCGGTTGAACATTTCTACTTCATCAATGCCGCCCATCCATGGGTCTGCGCCGCCGAACAGCGTGTTGCCAACTATGAAGTCATTCGTGTTGTTTAGGCTGCCAGTTTGACCGGTGGGATTAAACGTGCCGGTGGGATTGCCGTCAATGTAGAATTGTCCTCCATTGGTTGAACCACGGCTCATGGTCACCGTAACGAAATGCCATTGATTGTCCGCCGGCACGACGCCTGTGTCTCGATAATTGGTCGGGAGGAATGCGCTGTCGCAAAGCTGGAATTCGAGGTTACCAAAGTCCACTGCCAGACTGTAGCCAACACCTGTCAGCAGATTTCTTTTATCAATGATTACCCTCGGCGTTGTGCCGCTGTTTGGATCGCGCCTGACCCAGGCATCCATGGAAAAATCATTCGTGCTGAAATTGATGGCCGGATAGTCCGGCACGGTGACATATTGGTTGGTGCCATCAAAATTGAGACTGTTGGCGACGAAACCGTTGACGGAAACAGGACTGTCAACTGGTATGCCATTATTTCCAATAGGGACAAGATTTGTCAAAGTCGCGCCGGTCTTTTCGTCAAACGGCAGCCACAAGACAATGTTCGGCGGCGCGGGCACGCAAGGATTGTTCACCATCTGCGCCAGTGCAAACGATGTGCTTGGATTGAAATTGGCGTCACCGCCATACATGGCTGTGACCGAATATGTTCCCACCGGCAAACTTGATGTGCTCCACGTCGTCACGCTGGAGTCATTCAATGTTCCTGTTCCCACGGTAGTCTTTCCATTCAGGAAAGTGACTGTCCCGGTTGGCGTGCCCGTTCCTGGTGACACCGGAGTCACTGTTGCGGTGAATGTGACTGATTGACCGAAGACCGAAGGATTGCCTGATGAACTGACGGCTGTCGTCGTGCTGGGATTATTGCTGACACGAATCGTATGGTTGGCGGTGTCCGCCACATAAAGTTTGCCCGCGCCGTCCACCGCCACGCCGGCTGGAAAATTGAACCGCGCCGTGCTGCCCGTGCCGTCGTCGCTGCCGGAAGTCAGGGCCAAACCGCCCAGCGTGGTCACGCTGCCGCCGGGTGTGATTTTGCGAATGGTATGGTTGCCTTGATCCGTCACATAAACATTGCCATCACCATCAGCCGCAACCCCGCACGGCCCGCCAAATGGACTCATGCCGGAAAGCAGACTAAATCTGGCAGCCCTGCCGACACCATCAATGAAGCCGTTGCTGTCGGCCGAACCGGCCAGCGTGCTGACCCCTCCGCTAACAGCGATTTTGCGAACGGTAAAATTACCAGTGTCCGCCACATATACATTGCCACTGCTGTCAACGGCGATTCCCTTGGGCGTGTTAAACCGCGCGTTGAGATCGTTTGCAGGATCATCGGTGCTGCCGCCGAGACCGGGTGAACCGGCCAGTGTCGTCACGACCCCGCTGGAAATAACGATTTTGCGTATGGTCTGATTATTTTGGTCGGTCACATATAAAATCGTGCCCGTGCTGTTCAATGCGACACCAAAAGGATTATGAAATTGCGCCAAAGTTCCCGCAGCATCGTTAGTTCCGACAACGCCAACCGAACCGGCGAGCGTGCTTACAATTCCTCCTGAAATTTGGCGGATAAGCTGGTTGTTGTAATCCGCCACATAAACCACCGTGCCGGCGCTGTTCACCGCCACGCCCGTGGGCCGACTGAACAGAGCCGTGCCGGCCGCACCATCGTTGAAGCCCGCTGAACCGGCAACACCGGCCAGTGTCGTCACAGTGCCATCGGGAGTGATTTTGCGGATGGTTTGATTGAGTGTATCCGC
>DASXED010000165.1:0-3734 GCA_036490295.1 Verrucomicrobiia bacterium
CAGCGACTAACATCATATACAAGGATGGAGGAAAAGTTGACTTTTCCGTCCTGAACATCCTGAATCATTTGTGTCAGCGAATCGCGCCCTTTAATGTTCAGCCCGCTCTTGCCTTCGTCAGAATAGTCTTTGGTAATCTGCATTCCACGGCGTTTGGCATAATCCCGGATGACATCCATCTGGTTGCTGGTCGAATACTGCTGATGTTCCGTGGACATTCGGACATAAACAGCGGCGTTGGCGGGTGGCAGTTCTTGGTCTTCCAGGTTCATTTGAATAGGCTCCGTATTTTATCGCTCAGTCGGTTGTTTTGCCCCGTCCGAATACTTATTTTCAATTTCCAATCCCCGGCGCTTGGCGTATTTGCGAATCACACGCATCTGATCGCTGATCGAAAATTGCCGGTGTTTCTTGGACTTCCTGACGTAAACGGCGGCACTCGTTGTTGGCAATTTTATTTTTCTTGTATTCATACAAAATAAATCAGTCGCCGCTGATGATGAGATCAAAATTACGGCTTGTTTGTTTTCTGATTTTGAAAAGCAACGCGCTGGGAATGCTCCGTTCGGCACTCAAAAATGATTCAATGGCACTTTTCATTGGCGCGGAAAGTTTTCCATGCCCTGCTTTTCAGGGAAATAAATATGTTGTGTGGAGCGGGAATCATTTGGCCATTGATTCTGCGGCAAAAGGTGAGTGGCAGCGATAACGACCAAATAGAGTGACCCCAAATCTGCTCACAAGCGTCGCGGTGATTTTTTCAAGGTTGCCAAAAGCCGCAACGATAACCTCCCACCATCCAGCGGCGTCTGGGTGGGGCGGCGAACGCTCCACCACGGACTTTATGACGCAGTCAATTTCTGGAATCCATTTAGCGAACCGATTCCAGTATTGTTGCAGGAGCGGGTGCCACGAAAGTGCGCTAGTGCCCAAAGTCCCTCCGAAAAATTCATTTGTAGTGGCATTCAAAATCAGTCGGTATGGTTGCGCGAATGATGGAAGAATGCTAACCGTCCTGCCACAAAGACGACATCGAAACCGACGAACTGAAATGCGTAAAACACCGCGCCCCGCGCTCGTAACGTTTCGCGAGTAATAACCAAGTGCGGCCAACGCATTCCGAGTGCCACAGCGTGGACATGAGATAGGCCGCCGGATGCTTCGTTGGAAATTCTCTTTCGCGTAACCATCGGGACTCAACGAGACAGTGCAAATGATTTGCATAGTGGAGAGTTTCAAGTAACCGTCAACTCACGCTCTAAAGAAGTAAGCCGCTGTCTGCTGCCTTTGCTCGCACACGTGCGAATTGCAAAATTTCTTCCATCGTCGCGCCTTTATCGCGGAATTCGTAAAATAAATTTTCTCCCAACAAACAGTAGTTCCATGTCCGCCCGCCACGCTGCTCCGGCTGCAATTCATTCACGCGCTCGCACCATGCGACGGCGGCAATTTTTTTCCGTATCACGTCCGCATGGATTAACTGGTCTTGGGCTTTTGTCTCCGTCAGCCAGATGCCGGTGTTTGTGCGGACAAGAAAATCGGGAAAATAAAAGCCCGGCAGTCCATTTTCGCGGACGTAACGCAGGCGCATGAAAAGATGCTTTTGCTCGTTCACCTTGCAAAACGCTTCCGCTGTTGAATCGGCATTCGCCTTTTCGATAAACGCCTGTTCAAAACCGCCATTGCGCGATGGATACGGCAGCCGTTCGTAAATACACTTGGGCGTCACGATGGAACTGGATTCCCGCACTCGGATTGTCGCCACTTCGGAAAGCCGCCGTTGTTTGATTTCCGGCGGCGCGGTGGTTTCCGTCTCGGCAAGCTCCGGCAATTTGCGCCCAAAAGTTTGGATGATGTGATTTGCAACCGGGTCGAGGCAGAGCAGCCGCCAGCTTTCATCCTCAAATGGGTCGAACTGCCGCGCAAACAATCGCCGACGGATAAATTCATCCACCCACGCGGATAACTGCGGCAGGTTCACCTGTAAAAATGGGAATCGGGAAATGTTGGCGAACACCTGCGAGCTTTTTGTGACGGGCACACTCAAACTGTCTGAAACGCGTTTTACCAGCCGGGCGAGAAAATCATTGTAGCCCGTCGCTGTCATTATGCCGCCGTCCACGCGGTAGTCGCCGAACTGTGTTCCCGTCTGGACATCTTGCGATCGGAACACGTCACCCTTGCCAATCGTCGTCTTCAATTGCTCGAAAGTCATGGCCTTGAATTCCGGCAACGTCGTCACGTCCAATTCCCTGCCGACAAGCTCCTCCTCTTGTTCGCGCAACATGAATGGCACGGCAAAATCAAATTGTTCGTAACCATCGTGTAATCCTACCGAAACCAAATCGCCGGTGCTGCGTATGGTTGTATCGTCCGGCGTGGCCTCGGCAAATTCGTAACCGTCCTTTTTCAACTGTTCGTAAAACTCCGCGAACTTCGGATGCTCCACGATGCTCAAAACATCAATCAGGCTTTTCGGCTCCAGCCCGGCCTTGATCAATTCGCGGTTTTCCGTTTTTTGGTCGTCAAATTCATTGCCGCGCCACATGAGGCGCAGGCCGCGCCCGACGGTTTGCTCCAGCAGAATTTTCGCGCCGGTCGTGCGGAGCGGGACGATCACGCAAATGTTGTTCACATCGAAACCTTCACGGAGCATCAACACACTGATAACTGCGCGTGGTTTCGGATGCTCGTCCATGTCAAAAAGTTTCTCGCGTAAATCTTTCCATTCCGCTTCTGGCAATTCGCCCTTGCGGTTTGAATCTACGCGCAAAATTTCATCCGCGTTCAATCCTTGCGAAATCAGAAAATCCGCCACAAGCGGCGTAACCGACGTATCTTCGCAGACCACCAGCATCTTCGGATGCTTGGCCGGATCAATCGTCGCAAATTCTTTTTCCAGTTTTAGCAACTTCGCCATGCCTGCCCGAACCATGACACGCTGACCCTCTGATAAAATTGGCCGCCCGTGTTCATCACGGTCGGCTTTGAATTGCAATTCGTCATTCGACAACGCGCCAAGCTCGCGCCGTTTGTCCAGCACCAGCGACTTCACCAGCCCGGCCTTCATCGCCGCCTTCAAATCAAAATCCGCGATGATATGTGGGAAATAAACCGCCTTCGCTTTTTGTCCGCTGCCAACTTGGTTGTATGGCGTGGCTGAAAAATCCATTTGCACAAACCGGCTGCCCTTCGTCTCCGCAATCGTCCGCAAGCTTTTCTGCCATTCCACTTCTGTTATTTCGCCTTCGTTGCGGACTTCGTGAATGTGATGCGCTTCATCGTTGAAAACCATGAGGCTTGGTAAATCGCGCAAATAAGCCAGCGTGCCGCCGCGCTCAAATCGCCGGTTCAACACTTCCAATGAATTTCCCGCGCTCGTTCCCGGCGTCAGCGGCAACGCGGATGCAGCCACTTTTTGCGGATCAGGAACAATGCCCGGTGCTTCAATTTCATCTTCGATTTCTTCCGCTTCCTCGATTTCCACTAGCGCGTGCCAGTTGCAAATTCCAATCAGTCCGCCCGCCGTAACTTTTGTTCCCAAGTCTTCCTTCGTGCAAACATTTCCCTGCACGAAATGAAACACTTCATCACGGTAACTGTCCGGCACAAATAAATCTTTGAACCGTGCCAAATCTGACGTGCTGAAATCCCGCTGCCCGCCGCGCTCCTTGCCGAGAAACGCATCCAGCAACCGCTGATAGACAATCAGCCCCGGCGCGACGATGAGAAAA
>DASXED010000189.1:0-3635 GCA_036490295.1 Verrucomicrobiia bacterium
CCGTGACTGACGTGCTGCTTCCCACAAAACCATGAGCGCACCCGACCAACCAACGCCGTCCAATTTTGACGAGGATTTTTTGCAAGCCCGCGACAAGTGGAAGCAACAACACAACATCAAAGAGGACGATACGATTCTTCTGCTCATGGAGTTGTTTCGGATTCATCAAAGTCATTGGGATGAAATTCGCCACCGGCAAATGCCATCGCTCAATGAATTTAAGAAGGACATCGCCGTCTTGAGCGAGGCGGCAAAACTTTTGAAGGAACGCGCCACGAAGGAAATTCGGATGGTGGACTTGCCGACCGCCATTTGCGCCGCCTTCACCGCCGCCATCGCCGGTTTTCTCCTCGGAAGATTTTTATGAATCTGAATTTTGTTCCCATCCCATCGGTTCATCTTCCGGCCTTGTCCAAAGCATTGCGAATTTTTGGAATCGGATACGGCATTTTGCTGTTCATCATCACCGCGCTAACTTTGCTATTGCGCCGCAGTCTTGTCGCGCAACTTGGCGGGTTGACATGGAAACGGAATCAGTTCACGCGCGGCTGGCTCATCACCGGCGACACCGGCAGCGGCAAAACCAGTTCCGGCATCAATCAACTGGCGCATCAGGTGTTTCAACATGAAAAGAAATGGGGTGGACTTTGTATTGATGAAAAAGGTGTTTATTGGGAAACGCTTTCAGCAATGGCGCGGCACTACGAACGCGAGGACGATTTAATCCATTTGCAAATCCGCGCCGACGGCCAAAGCGAACTGCCGTTGCATCGGTTCAATCTCACCGGCGACCGCACCATTCCCTATTCAACTTACGCAAAATTTGTGGTGGACACGGCCACCAGTCTCGGCCAGACCGGGGACAAGGGATTTTTCAAGAGCCAGGCGCAGACGCATATCGCCTACGCGCTGGAATTTCTCGCCACGTTGGGCAGGCCGGTAACTTTGGCGGGCGCATTGGAAGTGCTTTCCAACAAACCAAAGTTGAATGAGGACTTGGAAATTTTAGGCAAGATGAATGTGCAATCGCCGCGCCGCCGCGTGTTGAACGACCACTTCAAAAATCGTTTTCTCGACCAACCGGCGGAACAGTTCGGCGGCGTCCGTGAAACCATCGGAAATTATTTGCAATACTTTCTCACGCCCGAAGTCGCGGAAATTTTCTGCGTCAGGGAAAGCACGTTCAACTTTTCTGCCATAGATAAAGGGAAAATTATTCTCGTCACCATGCCGCAGAAATTTCAGACCGAACGACGGTATGTGAACACTTTTTTGAAACTACTTTTTTACAATCACGCCCTGCGTCGGTTCGACCAGGCCAAAGTCCAGCGCGGGAAAAATAATCTGCTCATCCTGTGGGCGGACGAGGCGCAGCGATTTATGACGGCCAGCGAGGACGGCACAAGCGATTACAACTGCGTTGACGTGATCCGCGAAGCGGGCGCAACCATCGTCGCCGCCGCGCAGTCCACCACGTCGCTCATTCCGCCGCTTGGCAACGACAAATCAAAAGTGCTGACCTTGAATCTTCGCAACCGGATGATTTTTCGTTCCGCAGATGAAGCCGACGCGGTGCAGGCGGCGGATTTTCTCGGCAAGAAGCGCGTGATGAAACGCTCGTGGGGATCGAGCGCCGGAAAACGCAATGTCAATTATTCCGAGAACGAGGAACACAAAATCAAACCATATCAACTGCGTTCGCTCCGCGACCATCAATGTGTGCTTGTCCACTGTGAAAAAGGTTTCCGCCGCGTGACGCTCCCGCCGCTCGAAGCCGACGGGAAAATTGCCAAGTGGTTTTCATTCTGGCGAAGACTCATCTAAAAAAATTTCAACTTTTTTTTCGCCTTGCAAACATTGGATGAAAACAACGTCAGACTCGAAAATTAGCAAACTCGACTCGCATGAAATCAACTTCATTTTGTGTCAAGTGTCGGGCGCGACAGCAATTTTGTTCAATGTTTGCAATGGTTGAGTTGCCGGATTTGCAACTCTGCAAAAGTGCGCCTGATAAAATAGTGGTGTCGTTGAATGAATCAGCGACGTAACAACAAAAGTAAATTATGGAAACAATCGAGATACTCAAAAAACTGAACACGACTCCTCATCTCTGCCGGAGCAAGGTGAAGCGAACCGCGCTGGAAATGGCTTCCGCCATCCGTCCATCCAACAGGTTCACCCGCGTTGGCATGAGTTTCATTGAGCGCATTGAAGCGAAAGTTCGCGCCGCCATTCGTGAAGAAGTCAGGATTCATCCGAGCAAAGGCAAGACGCTTTTGTGACCGCGTGATGCGGATGAAATAAAATTGTTCGGCGCACATTAGCCGCGAGACTCCATTTCTCGCGGCTTAATTTTTCGTCGCAGAGGCATTTATTTCGTCAACTCAAGCCATTCCTCTGGCAGCCAGTTGTCGTATGTCTCTAGTTTGGTAGGGTCTTCCGAGATTGAAAGTTTGTAAATCCAGCGGCCATCCCGAATTTGCGAGGCAATGACATAGCCCTCGTATTCTCCAAAGTCCTCTTTAATCACGCGGACTTTGTTCATCTCGGAAAAACGTGGCGACATTTCCAGCAGTATTCCCAAAATCGAAGGATTTTCAACGGAATTTTCCAACATCGTTTTTTCTGAAAATCCAACAATCACAAGCCGCTTTGGACAAATGCTGTCCAAGCCGGAACATTTTCTCATCTTTGTTTCTTGGCGGAATCCCGCATCGCGCTAAATTGTTCAACGCGACATGAGCCACGACAATCGCATCCTGCACGTTGACGCTGACAGTTTCTTTGCCAGTTGCGAAATCGCGTTGAATCCCAAATTGCAAGGGCGCGAAGTTTGGGTTGGCGGCGGGCGGCGCGGCGACGGCATTGTGATCGCCGCCAATCGCGCTGCTAAAAAATTCGGCATCAAAACCGGCATGGCGTGTTTCGAGGCCAAGCGGCTCTGTCCGCGCGGTGTCTTGTGCAAGCCGCACTACGACGAATACCGGCGGTTGTCCGAGGAAATGTTTCACGTCCTTGAACAATACGCGCCAACGCTCGTGCCAATCTCCATTGACGAAGGCTTTCTCGATTTCACGACGATGGACAAGCACGTCTGGCGCAACACCACGCCAGCAGATTACATCAAAGAAATTGGTGAGCGCATCCGCAAAGAAGTCGGATTGCCGGTGTCAGACGGACTTGCCAGTTCATCGCGGCTGGCAAAATTGGCGACCGACGCGGCCAAGCCCGGCTTCATTGAAATTCCCGCCGGAGAGGAAAAAGATTTTTTGAGAAACCGTTCCGTGCGGGAACTTTCCGGCATCGCAAAAAACCGTGAACGCGCCCTTGCGAGTTTGGGCGCGAGAACCTTTGGCGACGTGGCGAATCTGCCTTCGATGCTGTTGAAACAAAAATTCGGAATTTGGGGACAGCAACTTTGGCATTTTTCAAATGGCAAATGGAACGAACCGCTTTTGCTTGAAGTCAAAGACCGCGCCAGCATTTCGAGCAATACGACTTTGCCGTATGACGAGCCGGATTATGAGGCGGCGCTGACTTTCACCTTGAGCGAGGCGACGCGGCTTGTCGGCCAGTTGCGGCGCGAGCAGTTGCAGCCGCGCGAAGTGAGCCTGACAATTCGTTTCAATGATTTT
>DASXED010000021.1:0-10272 GCA_036490295.1 Verrucomicrobiia bacterium
AATCCAAGCGGCTCGTTTGCCCACGATGGCAACAGGCGCGTCGTGCCGTCGGCTAGGCGAAACGGTTTCCAGTCTTTCGGCATCTTGGCGGGTTTGGCTTTGGGCATAAAGTTGACTTCAAAGTTTTTATTGATGGACTAAAATGTAAAGTTTGATTGTCGTTATTTCACTATAAAAGCCATGAAGTCAAAACCAATAGATATATGCAAGTTGGGCAGCATATATGATGCTCGAAAATCTCGACCATCAGGCGCAATCAGCCCAATGGTGATTCTATTTCTCGACGATGTTTTCACTTGGGTGTTTGGATATTACAACTCAAACACTAAAAAATATATTCCGCCGCCACAATATGCCGACTGCATGATTCTTTACTGGACACCGCTTCCACCGCGATCACTGCATGGCATTGAACGACTGCTTTCGAGATAAACACCGTCGGCATACGTCGCCTCTTCGGCGGATGGAATGAGGTTGGTGGCGGCACCCAATCCGGGCCACGTTTACACATCCACAAATTCAGGAGTAATGTGGGTTTCAAACAGCGCATCTTCATATTGGAAATCTCTCGCTTCATCGGCAGATGGAAATAAATTGGTTGCGGTCATTGGCGGTAGCATGGAAGGACCGATAGTTACTTCAACAAATTTGGGGATAAGCTGGATGGCGGGTAACGCACCGGTTAGCTATTGGTTTTCTGTGACTGCATCGGCAGACGGCAATAAATTAGCGGCGGTTGCTTTTAATGGAGGGATTTACAGGTCTTATTTAACGCCAACCCCTCATTTGAATCTAACAACTTCAAACACCAACCTCGCCGTTTCCTGGCTCATTCCATCAACAAATTTTGTTTTGCAACAAAGTTCTGATTTGATTTCATGGTCCAATATCACAAATCCGCCTGTGCTTAATCTCACCAATCTAAACAACGAGCTTTACCTTTCGCCCAAAAACAGCAATGGGTTTTTTCGTCTCGTGGCGCAGTAAAAATTTGCGTTGAAATTCAATCTCCAATTTCTGCCGAAGCGCAACTTTGGACTTTGGACTTTTGGCTTTGGACTTTAAGCTGAAGCTGTGAGTCACAAAAGCGCGCGCATCGCCATTATGATCGAATCTTTTCAGGGTCGTGGACTCGACGCGCATTATTTCGGTTATTTCGACTGCTTCAACCGCCAGCTTTTTTACGAGGCGCACGATGTTCTGGAAAATTTGTGGTTGCAAGACCGCCATGGCGCGAACGGAAATTTCTACAAGGGATTGATCCAACTCGCGGGCGCATTTGTGCATTTGCAAAAAAACCGTCTGCGCCCGTCGGCGGCTTTGTTCAAGCTTGCGCGAACGAATTTGGAAAAATATCCGCGCGTTCACGAGCATTTGGATTTGAAAATTGTCGGAGCGTTAATTCAAAAATGGCTGGCGGATTTGGAATCAGCGCAATTTGAAACCAATCCGCTCACGGGGAAAAACGCCCCGCGGCTTGCGCTGGAAAAGTAATTTTGCCATGGACAAAAAAAGAATTGTCATCGCCGGCGGCAGCGGTTTCATCGGCCAGTCGCTCGCGCGGGAATTGCTCGCGCGAAATTACGAAGTCGCCGTGCTGACGCGCACGCCGCGCGCGCGAAGCGGCGGGGCAAAGGAATTTTTTTGGGATGGAAAAAATTCCGGCGAGTGGGCAGATTTTCTGGACGGCGCGGAGGCAATTGTCAATCTCGCCGGAAAAAACGTCAACTGCCCGCACACGACTGAAAACGTGCGCGAACTCGCGGCATCACGCGTCAATTCAGTTCGCGCTATTGCGCTGGCGTGCGATCATGCAAAAAATCCACCGCGAGTTTGGATTCAGGCGGGTGCGATTGGTTTTTACGGAGACACGGGAAATGATTTGTGCGACGAGACGGCCTCCAACGGCTCGGATAATCTGGCGGAAATTTGCCAACAGTGGGAAAGCGCCCTCAATTCCGCCGTCGCTCCCACGACAAGAAAAGTTTTGTTGCGGATCGGATTTGTTCTTGGCCACGACGGCGGGGCGCTGCCGGTTTTGGAAAAATTAACGAAATGGTTTCTCGGCGGAACCGCCGGCGGCGGCAAACAATTCATCAGTTGGATTCATCTCGCGGATTTGACGCGGATGTTTATTGACGTGATTGAACGCGAAGATTTGTCCGGCACGTTCAACGCCGTCGCGCCAAATCCCGTGACGAACGCGGAATTCATGCGCGAGTTGCGGCGCGCGTTGCATCGTCCGTGGAGTCCGCCCGCGCCGGAATGGGCGGTGAAAATCGGTTCGCGGCTGATGAAAAGCGAATCATCGCTGGCGTTGGCAGGTTGCCGTGTCGCGCCGAAACGGTTTTTGGAAAGCGGTTTCAAATTTCGATTTCCAGAACTTCGGGATGCCTTGAAAAACATTTACGAATAATTTGTGAGCGAAACTTCAAAAAAACGTTCCGAGGAATTCCTGAAAATCGCCGGGCAATTCAAGCTCGGCGCGCTTGTCACGGAATCGTCGCATCCGGTCACGGCGAATTTGAGCGAGGTGGCGAAGCAGGATATTGCGGCGGCGTTGAAATTGTTATTCGACGTGGACGACGACGTGATTCGCAAATTCCGTGAATTCGTAGAATCGGGCAGGGCGGTGGAAATCAAGGAAACAATTTCACGTTCGCTGAAAAGCGGCGGCCGGATTTTTTTCACGGGCTGCGGCTCAACCGGGCGTTTGAGCATTTTGCTCGATTCAGTCTGGCGTGATTTTTGGCAACGGCAAATTGAAGGCGGAAAGCGGAAAGCGGAAAGCGGAAACGATTTTGGGAATCGCACGTTCAGCGTCATGGCCGGCGGCGATTATGCGCTCATCAAATCGGTCGAGGGCTTCGAGGATTTCACGGCGTTCGGAAAGAAACAAATTTCCGATTTGGGCGTTTCGGCAAAAGACGTTGTTTTTGCAATCACGGAAGGCGGGGAAACTTCGTTCGTCATCGGCACGGCGTGGCAAGGCGTTGAAGTCGGCGCGAAAGTTTATTTCATTTACAACAACCCCGATGAGATTTTGTGCGAACACGTCGAGCGCAGCCGCGAAGTCATCCAGGATTCGCGAATTGAAAAAATAAATCTCACGACCGGGCCGATGGCCATCGCCGGCTCGACGCGGATGCAGGCGACTTCCATCCAGCTTTGCGTGATGCTGGCGGTGTTGGAAATGGTTGTGCGGGAATTGGTCAGTGGGGCAGGCATCTTGCCTGCCCTCGAAATTCAAAAAGCACAGGGCAGGCTGGAAGCCTGCCCCACTAGATTTCTCGCCGCATTGGAATATCTTCATGCAAATTTGAAATCACCCGAAGTTCTTGCGCAACTGGCGAAGATTGTCGCGCTGGAAGAATCGGTTTATCGTAGCGGGCACAAAAATAATTATTTCGCCGACGGGTTTGGGATTGATGTTTTGACCGACACGACGGAACGTTCGCCGACGTATTGCACGCCGTCGTTTCGGAAATTTGATGATGCGACGGCGACAGAATCGTGGGCGTTTCTATTTTTGCAGCAAAATGAAACGGCGAAGGCTTGGCAAAGCATTTTGAAGCGCGGGCCGCGTTGCGTGGAATGGGGCGAAAATGAAATCCGCCAATTGGTTGGCGAAGAAAAATTTCCGCAGACGATGGGAACAATCCGCAAAATCAGCCGCGCGGAATTGATGAGGTTCAAAATCGGTTTAGATGGATTGGCGAATCGCGTCTTGAAGAAAGGCGACTGTGCGATTGGCATTTTCTCGGACATAGAAAGGGATTCATTGCTTTCGCCCGATGGCTTTTTTCGCGTTCAGATGGAAGCGGCGCGGAAATTAGGCGCGAAAATTGGAACAATTCATTTTGGCCGCGAAGGAGCGCAAAGGGCGCAAAAGGAAAATTCAGTTTTCATTCCCGTGCCGCAAACGGATTTTCTTTTGGACGGCATTTCGCGCGTAGCGGTGAAATTAGTGATGAACGCGATTTCGACTTGCACGATGGTGCGGCTCGGTCGCGTGATAGGCAATTACATGATCTACGTCGTGCCGAGCAATCTGAAATTGATTGACCGCGCGACGCGCTACATTTCAAAGCTCGCCGGTCTGGATTACGAACGCGCGAACGAATTGCTGTTTGAAGTCATCGAACACGTCGAGCCGCGCATGAAATCTGATCAAGCCTATCCGCCGGTGGTGGGAATGGCCGTGCTGCGCGCGCGGGAAAATTTGACGAATGAGGAGGCGGAAAAAGAAATTGCTGGATGAAAATTAAGACGACAACCCGGCGCGGAAGAATTTTCCGCAGCGCCGTAGGCGTGACATAGTTGTAGAAAAAATTCCGAAAATAAATTAGCTCCGTAGGGGCGACATCAGAATATGTCGCCCCTACGGAGCTTGATTTGTTTTGGGTTTTGGGTTCTACAAAGATTTCGCGCCTACGGCGCTGGCTAATTTCCGGTTGTCCCTGCGGGACGAAATCATTCAAAAGATTGAAGGCTGCGGGAAACGATTGTTGCCTGCACGAAGCGCAAGCCGGATTGTCCCGGCAATTTTAATTCGACCCGCCGGGCTTTCGTGGTTAGGCTGTTTGAATTATGAAGCCTGACGATATTTTATTGGAAGCCGAGGAGAAAATGCTCAAGACCGAGCAGGTGGTAGCGAACGAATTCGCCGGCGTGCGCACGGGCAAGGCGTCCGCGTCGCTCGTCGAGAACATCATCGTGGATGTCTATGGCTCGCAGATGCGCATCCGCGAACTGGCGGGCATCACGACGCCGGAGCCGCGCATGCTGGTCGTCCAGCCGTGGGACATGACGGGCATCCAGGCCATCGAGAAGGCGATCCAAAAGGCGAACCTCGGCCTTTCGCCGGTCGTGCAGGGAAAAATCATCCGCATCGCGTTCCCGGAATTGAGCACGGAACGGCGGCAGGAATTTGTAAAGATCATCAAGAAAATGTCCGAGGACGGGCGCGTGGCGATCCGCCATGTGCGCCGCGATGCGCTGGAACTTTTGAAAAAAGCGAAGGCTTCCGGCGGCGTCGGCGAAGAAGAGATTGAATCTGCGGAAAAAGAAATCCAAAAACTGACCGACCAATATATCGCGAAAATTGACGCTCACGTCGTCCACAAGGAAAAGGAAATTCTGACGGTGTGAGACAATTTACGATTTTTGATTTACGATTGGAACAAGAAATTTCGCGCATCGGCTTTTCAAATCAAAAATCGAGACCTCTGCAAAAGTGGCGTAGCGGCTTTCGGCAGAAAGCCGCATTCTTCAATTTCCAAGATTTTGCGGCGCCCTGCCGAGACGCCGCTACGGTTGATGGATGGTTTTGCAAAGGCCTTAAATCATCAATCGTAAATCATAAATGAATCAGCGAGTAATTGCATTCGTCGCGGGCGCTTCAAACCGCACGACCGTTTCATCCGGCTTGGCGTAGCCGAGTTTTTCGCGCGCCAGGCGCTCGACGGTTTTCGGATCATTTTGCAAGGCGTCAATCTGCGCCTGAAGCTGCCTGGAATTTTCCATTTCCTTTTGCAGTTCCGTTTCCAGCCGCAAATTGTCCGCGCGCATCCGCTCGTTTTCCTGGATGAGCGGCAGATAACACATCCCGATGAGCAGCAAAACGGCCAGCACGACGAGGCCGACGACCACTTTCGTCAGCTTGCTCCAGATGCCAAGGTCAACGTCATTCACGCGGCAAGTTAAGCACGCGCGCCGCGCCGGTGAAAGCGGATTTTGTCCGGCGAATTCCCGCCACATTTTGAATTTGCCGCCGTCATCGTCACAAGAAACTTCGCGGGTGGTTTGCGGATTTTGTTGTCAACGGGCGGAAAAACGAGTATCAATTCGCGCACATGATTAAGGCGTTGTTTCTGATTTTAGAACCGTTGGTGCAATGGGAGCGCGTGGCGTTAAGCCGGCGCGGCTTGAAATTCCTGCTGGTCTCCTATCTGCTGCCGATGCTGCTGATCGTGGCGGTGGTGGAAGGCTTCGGCTTGGTTGAATGGGGCAAGTGGCAGTCGGGCATCGGCCAGCTCAAGCATTTTTCCGTGGGCGAGGCGTTGATTTATGAAACAGCATATTTGCTGCTGACGCTTTTGGTGGTGGCGGTTTGCGCGCATCTGGTCAAATCGCTGGGCGACACGTTTCACTTGAGAAACTCCTACCAACAGTCGTTCACGCTGGTGATCTACGGACTCAGCCCGTTGTTTTTGTTCCGGCTGTTTGATGCGCTTCCTGTCGTCAATCCGTGGATTACCTGGGCCGTTGGCATCATGCTTTCCGTCAAAATTCTTTATTTTGGCGTCCCGCGCATCATGGAGCCGGATCCGCCTCATGCCTTTGGGTTGTATGTGATGAGTTCGCTGCTTTTGGCGATGGTGACGGGGCTGGAACGGTTCATCACGGCGTGGTATTTGACCGGGCATTGCCAGCCCATCTCGAATTTCATTTCCCACGCCGCCGCCAAACTGCCGCTCTGATGTCCAAAAAAAAACCGCTCGAAGAAAATCTGCTCAATGCGCTTGCCGAACTGGACAACGCCGTCAAGTCAATGCCGGCGGCGAATCCAAAGCCCAGCCTGCTGCCGTTCTTTGCGCGCATTGATGAATTGACGAAACAATTGCCGCGCGACGCCGATCCTCAACTGCTGCACTACCTGCACAAGAAAAGTTACGAGAAGGCGCGGCTCTTTTTGCAAGGACGCAATGCGGAAAATCAGGCGGGAAATTGCCGCCATGTTTGAAACGGTGGGGCAAGCGTCCCCGCGAGCCGAAAAGAAATTCGACATCCGACGCCCTCAATTCGTAATTTCGTCCCATGCACGACGACACAATTGCCGCAATCGCCACGCCGCTCGGCGAGGGTGGACTTGCCGTTGTCAGAATTTCAGGCGCGCAAACTTTTGCAATCGCCGATAAAATTTTTCTGCCTGTCGGGAAAAGTTCCATCAAACCGTCCGCCGCAACTTCGCACACGATTCAATTCGGCAAAATTGTCCGCGCCGGAAAAACAATTGACGAAGTTTTGCTCGCCATCCTGCGCGCGCCGCGCACGTTCACGCGCGAAAATACGGTTGAAATTTCCTGTCACGGCGGAATTCTGCCCGCGAAACTTGTTCTCGACGCAATTCTCGAAAACGGCGCGCGTTTGGCCGAGCCGGGAGAGTTTACACGCCGCGCGTTTCTCAATGGCCGGATTGATTTGGCGCAAGCCGAAGCTGTCGCCGATTTGATCCATTCGCGAACTGAACTCGCGCTGGCCGCCGCCAATGAACAGCTCGCCGGAAAATTGTCGCAGCGCATCAACGCATTGCGCGACGACTTGATGAAGACACTCGCACACGTCGAGGCGCACATTGATTTTCCCGACGAAGACATTTCGCCCGACACGAAGGCGCAATTGTTGAAGCGATTGGAAAATGGAATTGCCTTCATGGACGAACTGTTGCGCACGGCCAACGAAGGACAAATTCTGCGGCGCGGAATTCGCGCGGCGATTGTTGGCCGACCGAACGCCGGCAAATCCAGTCTGCTCAATCAATTGCTCGGCCACGACCGCGCAATCGTCTCGCCGATTCCCGGCACCACGCGCGACACGATTGAGGAGACCGCGAACATTCGCGGCTTGCCTGTCGTGTTCATTGACACCGCCGGATTGCGCGAGGGTCGCGACGAAATTGAAGTCGAAGGCATTCGCCGCAGCCGTGAAACTTTGGAAAATGCGGAATTGATTTTGCACGTTCTCGACGCGAGCGAACCGCTCACAAGCGCGGATGAAATTTATCTTGCCGAGTTCGCCGCGAAAAAAATAATTCTCGTCCGCAACAAAACCGATTTGCCAATCAAATTGGAATTGCCGAACGATTCACGACTCGTTGACATTTCCTGCTTGAGCGGGCAGGGGATTGAAGTGTTGAAAGACGTGATCAAAAATCTGGTCTGGTCTGGCAAAATCGAGGCCGGGATGTTGCAGGTGATGATCAACTCGCGGCATCAGGAGGCACTTGGTCGCGCGCGCGCGGCCGCATTGCAGACCATTCAAGCCTTGCGTGCCGACGAATCACTCGAACTGGTCGCGCTCGATTTGCGCATCGCCGTCAACGCCGTCGGCGAAATCGTCGGCAAGACGGCGACGGAAGATTTGCTCGATTCCATCTTCAGCCAGTTTTGCATCGGAAAATGATCGCGCGAAGCGGCTGCTCGTCAGCTTGAGCCACACGGAACATTACGCGGCGGCCACGGCGGTTTTGGAAGGATGACATCGAAAACATATCTTGTCAGGCGCGTCGCGATGCCGCATATTCAAGCCATGAGTGCGATTGCCCCTGAAATTTCAGCAGAAATTTCCGCGCCGTTTCCAGTTCGCTTGCGCAGCGTCTTGCGCCATTTGCGCGTGCAAGTTGAAGATTGGTATGACGGTTGCCGTCAACTGACCGAATGGGAAGACGCGAACCTGCTGGACGATCCATCGCCTGAAAAAATGGCGGAACATGCGGTCATGCTGGTTGAATTGGAGCGCATCGGGCAATGGTTTTCCCTCACCACTCAAAGCCCTGACTTCCCGGACGCTAAAACGGCGGAATTGGTCAGGCTCACGTTGCAGGATTTGCGGGACCGCCGCGCCATGTGGCATGGGAAAAAAATGAGCAAGGAAGAAGCGGACAAGATTATCGCGGCCTGCTTCCCGGAATGAGTCCTGAACTCCAGCGGCTGCTTGAAGCCTACCACGAAAAATTGACCTGCGGCCCCGACGAAAAACAGCAGCGCGTGGCGACATTTGAACGATTGTTCGCAGACGCTTTATACCGTTGTTCCGGCGCGTCGCGGGATGAATTACTGGCGGCATTGAAAACCCGTTATTCAGACTTTAGGCGGGCGCGGAAAAAACTTTCAACGCTTCCGCCAAAGGCGTGAAGGGCCGGCTGCGCGGCGGTTTTGGAAGGATGGCCGCAAAAGAACGTAAAGAACGCAGAGGAATCAATTTCCATTTTACGACCCGCAAAATGAACGTAGCGGCTTTCGGCAGAAAGCCGGATTCTTTAATTTCAAAAAGTTTGCGGCGCTCTGCCGAGACGCCGCTACGCAAAATCGCAAATCGAAAAGCTTGCGCTGAAATTTGTCGCGCGAAGGACGTGAAGAAAATTTGCAGACTGCCTAGTTGTTAGGCGTTACGGTCACTTGGAAATTTGTTAGACACGTCAGAAAGATTCTGGTGACCGTTTGTCTCCAAGAATGCACGAACTCTGGCAAGTTGTCGTGTGCAAACGAGAAATAACAAAGCAAAAACATAGCAAACAATGATAAGTATGATAGCTGTTTTCAAACTGCATTTGCCGCGATAGAGACCAATCAGCGGTGAAAGAGCGAGGATGTTCATCGAGAATAAGCCTCCTTTGAGAACTTTATGACAACGGCTCACGAACTCAATGTCAGTGCCCGGATCAGAAAATTGGCGACGATACCAAGATGTGATTCGCTCTGCTTCTTGAAGTGTCATTGGCTTCACATTTTTGATGCTATTCTTGACGCAATTACTTGGCGAGCGTAATTTTAGACACGAATTCCACGAATTTTCACAAATTGAATTCGTGTTAATCCGTGAAATTCGTGTCACTCGTTTCTCCTTTTTCCCGCGCCGTTTTTCCGGCACACTCCGCGCGTGGAAACGGCGATAACGGCGATTTTTGTCTTCGCGGGCGCGAGTTTCTTTTTCGCGCTGGCGGAAACGGCGCTGTTTTCGCTCGGCAAATGGCAGGTGGCGCTCCTCGCGGAAAAAAATCCGCGCGCGGGCAAAACTGTCGCCCGGCTGCTAGAACATCCGCAGGATTTGCTGGCCACGCTCGCGCTCGGAAACACCTTCGCCAACGCCGCGATGCTCGCCGTCGCCCTCCGCATGGTCTTCAACGCGCACTGGACGCTCGCACTCACGATGATTTCGCTCGCCGCGCTGGTGCTGCTCGGCTGCGAAGTTTTTCCGAAAACTTTGGCCGTGCGTCAGCCGGAACGCTGGGCGTTGCGTGTCGCGTGGCTGCTTTCCATTTTCCAGAAAATTTCCAAGCCGCTGTATCGCGCGGCGCAATGGCTGAACGCCGCGCTCCTGAAAAAAGCCGCGTCGCAGGCCGCCGCGCCGTCGGCGATGACGGACGCGGAATATCACGAGCTGCTCGACATGGCTTTCCGCCAGGGCACGCTCGCGGAATCGGAAAAGGAAATCATCCTGCAAATCATCAGCCTCGACCAGCGCACGGCGCGCGACGTGATGCGCCCGCGC
>DASXED010000030.1:0-32915 GCA_036490295.1 Verrucomicrobiia bacterium
GGAAATTTTGGATCGTGTCGGCGGCGGCGACAGCTTCGCCAGCGGTTTGCAATTTGGATTTTTGGAATTCAACGACGCGCAAAAAGCCGTTGAATATGGCGCAGCGCACGGCGCGCTCGCTTCAACTACGCCCGGAGACACGAGCATGGCGACGCGCAAGGAAGTGGAAAAAACCTTCGGCGGCGGCGGTGCGCGCGTGCAAAGATGAAGCGTTACATCGTTGAATTGTTAAACCGTTTCGGGCAAACTGCCCGCGTTCCAAATTAAATAATGAAAACATCAGCGGAACTTTTTTCACTCAAAGGCAAGGTGGCGGTTATCACCGGCGGCACGGGAATGTTGTGCGGCGAAATAGCCGAGGGTTTTGCGAAGGCGGGCGCGACCATCGCGCTGGTCGGGCGCGACGAGGCGAAAGCAAAGGTGCGGCTCGAAAAAATCGCGAAGGACGGCAGCGCGGCGGAATTTTTTCCTTGCGACGCGACTTCCAAGTCCGCACTGCAAAAACTCCTGGCCGACGTGCTGGCGAAGTTTGGCCGCGCGGACATTTTGATCAACGGCGCGGGCGTCAATTCAGCCACGCCGTTCTTTGACATTTCAGAGGAGGAATTTGACAAGATCATCACGGTGAATTTGAAGGGACTCATGCTGGCGTGCCAGATTTTTGGCAGGCACATGGTCGGACAAAATTCGGGCAGCATCATCAACATCGGCTCGGCGTCGGGACTCACGCCGTTGTCGAGGGTGTTCACATATTCGGCGTCGAAGGCGGCGATCCATAATCTTTCCAAAAATCTCGCGCGCGAGTGGGCGCCAAAAAATGTGCGCGTGAATATTTTGGTTCCGGGATTTTTCCCGGCGGAACAAAACCGCAAAATCCTGAGCCCCGACCGCGTGGCTTCCATCATGGCGCACACGCCGATGAATCGTTTTGGCGGAGCGCACGAATTGATCGGCGCGGCATTGTTGCTGGCGTCGGACGCGGGCAGTTTTATCACCGGCAGCGAACTGGTCGTGGACGGCGGGTTCGCTGCGATGACGATTTAACATGAAATTCTGCGACAAAGATTTTTTGCTCTCGAACGGAACCGCGCGCGACCTTTTTCACGGCACGGCGGCGGCGCAGCCCATCATTGATTATCATTGCCATCTTTCGCCGAAGGATTTGGCGGAAGACCGGCGCTTTGAAAATGTCCACGAGCCGTGGCTGGGCGGCGACCATTACAAATGGCGCGCGATGCGGGCCAACGGCGTGCCGGAAAAATTGATCACCGGCAATGAAACTTCGCCGCGCGAAAAGTTCCAGGCGTGGGCGGCGACCGTTCCGAAAACATTGCGCAACCCGCTGTTTCACTGGACGCATCTGGAGTTGCAGCGCTATTTCGGCATCGAAAAACTGCTCGAAGAAAGCACGGCGCAGGAAATCTGGGACGAAACGAAACGCCTGCTCGCACAACCCGGCTATTCCGTGCGCAGACTTGTCGAGCGTATGAACGTCAAGGTGATTTGCACGACGGACGATCCCGCCGACACGCTTGAACATCACAAGGCCATCGCAAAATCCGGCTGGAAGATGAAAATTTTCCCAGCATTCCGTCCCGACAACGCGCTGCGCGTGAATCAGCCGGAGCGATTTAAGAAATGGGTGAAAGCGTTGAGCAATGCTGCGGGAACAAACGCAACGACATTCAAAGGTTTTCTGAAAGCCTTGAAACAGCGCCATGATTTTTTTCACATGAACGGCAGCCGGCTTTCCGACCACGGCATGAACCAGATGCCGTCGCTGGATTGCACGGAGAAAAAGGCCGGAACAATTTTTTCAGCGGCGCTCAAGGGCAAAGCGGCTTCGCCGGAAGACACCGACCGTTTCACGTCGTTCATGATGGAATTTTTTGGCGTGCTGGACGCGGAGAAAGACTGGACGAAGCAGCTTCACCTCGGTGCGTTGCGCGACCCGAATTCGCGCATGGCGGAAAAGCTTGGCGCGGACTCCGGCTGCGACACGATTGGCGATTTCAAACAGGGCAATTCGCTGGCGCATTATCTGGATCGGCTCGACCGCATCGGCAAATTGCCAAAAACCATTTTGTATAATTTGAATCCGGCGGACACTTATCTGTTCGCGGGAATGCCAGGAAGTTTTCAGGACGGCTCGGTTCCGGGCAAAATCCAATACGGCTCGTCGTGGTGGTTTTTGGACCAAGAAAATGGAATCCGCGCGCAACTCGATGCGCTTTCGGATTTGGGATTGTTGAGCCGCTTCGTCGGGATGCTGACGGATTCGCGTTCGTTCCTTTCTTATCCACGCCACGAGTATTTCCGCCGCATCCTCTGCGACATGATCGGCAAGGACGTGGAAAGCGGGCGCTTGCCGGACCGCCGCGAATGGCTGGCGAATCTCATCGCGGATGTTTGTTATCGGAACGCTAAAAATTATTTCAACTTTCCGATTTGATCTGAATTTCAAAAAATTCAGCCCGTTGAAGTGATTTGCTTCAACGGGCTTTTTTCTGCATTTGTCCCGGCGACGCGTTTTGACAAAATAAAACCTCTGCAAAAGGGGGCGTAGCGGCTTTCGGCAGAAAGTCGCATTCTTTAATTTCCAAGGTTTTGCGGCGCTCTGTCGAGACGCCGCTACGGTTGTTCGATGGTTTTGCAGAGGTCTCAAAATAGCCGTGCTTCCCATGTAAATCGAAAATGGAACCGCCGAATTTGCCGTTTATTGGTTTGGATTCTGGCATTGATGGTGCTAACATAAGGTCAGGCTGCGGTTGCGGCAGGCAATAAGTGAACGGCTCATCATCAATTATCTAACCCGCCTGTCGCTTGGTTCACGCCGCAGTTGGAACGAAAAGATAAAATATGAAAACAACCCGAGTTTTCCGCAAGGTTGGTTTCACGCTGGTGGAGATCATGATCGTGGTGGCCATCATCGGCCTGCTGGCTGGGATTGCGATTCCCAACTTCATCAAAGCCCGCACCACCTCGCAGGCCAATGCCTGCATCAACAACCTGCGCCAGATCAGCGGGGCCATTGATATTTGGGCGCTGGAAACCGGACAATCGAGTGGCACTTCGGTTCCCAGCGTCAGCACCATTTCAGCTTACATCAAGCTGAACTCCGGTGGCAGTGTCCCCAGTTGCCCCGCAGGCGGCACTTACACCACGGGCGCCGTGGGCGTGGCGCCTGAAGTAAAGTGCAGCCTGTCCACTGCCACCCCGCCGCACGCCCTGTAGCAACCGGACTTGTTTGAGGCAAAGTCCCGATGTCGCGCGCTGCTCCGGGACTTTTTCCTTTTCTGGCACTTTTGAATCGCTTATTACCCAGTGATGTCCCGTCCGCGCACTGCGCCTGGAACCGGATGATTTTCAAATGCTCATTTACATTTCCCGCGTGCTGGCGGCGGATGAAAATCCGGCAATTCGCAACGGAACGGAAGCACTCGCCCTTGCTGACAAGGCTGTGAAATTGAATGATAATTTCGTCGCGCTCGACACGCTGGCCATCGCGTATGCGGAAAACGGTCGTTTCGACGAAGCCGTGCAAATCGGACGGCAGGCTTTCACGCTCGCGCTTGCCGCCGGTTCAAAAGACGACGCGGCAAGCATTCGAAGGCGGCTGGAACTTTACCGCAAAAGCCGGCCGTGGCGGGAATCGTTCCGGAAAGATTGAATTTTATTGCGGTCAAAAGTGTCTCTATTTATTGTCAGGCAGAGCTTCCAAAGCTGCGATGAGCGTCATTCTAAAAACGGAAAAATTGCGGGTAGAATTCAAGAGCCGCGAATTCCGGCAGTCGCCGAAAGTCGCCCTGCGCGGCCTCGACCTCGAAGTCGGCGCGGGCGAAGTCTTCGGCTTCCTCGGCCCGAACGGTGCGGGCAAGACCACGACCATCAACGTCCTGCTCGGCTTCGTGCAGCCCACGGGCGGCGCGGCGGCGCTCTTCGGCATTGACGTGCGCCAGCCCATCGCGCGCCAGCGCATCGGTTACTTGCCGGAAATGACATATTACTACAAATTTCTTTCCGCCGAGGAATTGCTCCGCTTCTACGCAAAAATTTTCGGGCTGTCGCGCGGCGAAACGGACAAGCGCATCGCAAATTTGCTCAAGCTCGTCGAACTCGAACACGCGAGCAAACGTCAGATCAAAACTTATTCCAAGGGAATGCAGCAGCGCGTCGGCCTTGCGCAGGCGCTCATCAACAATCCCGATCTGCTTGTCCTCGACGAACCGACCAGCGGCCTCGATCCCGTTGGCCGGATGAAAGTCCGCGAAATCATCCAGCGATTGAAGAACGAGGGCAAAACCGTTTTCTTCGCGTCGCACGAACTTGGCGAAGTCGAAACCGTCTGCGACCGCGTCGCAATTATTTCCGAAGGCGAATTAAAAGCAATTGGCCGCGTCAGTGAAATCGTCGCGCAACATCCGAGTTTGGAAAAAGCGTTTCTGGAAGTCATCGGCTACAAACCGCAACTCGCATGAGAACCATTTTTGCACTGGCCGGCGTCGTCATCAAGGAACTTTACCGCCGCAAGGATTTTTACGTCCTGTTTATCTTGACCATCGTCATCTGCGTCGTCATGGCGTCGGTCAACATTTACAACGACAACGAAATCATCCGTTACATCAAGGCGCTCTGCCTGCTGCTGATCTGGATTTCGTCGCTCGTCATCGCCATCACCACGACCGCGCGGCAGATTCCGGCGGAACGCGAGCAGCGCACGTTGCTCCCGCTTTTGGCAAAACCGCTGACTCGCACGCAATTGATTTTGGGAAAATTCCTCGGCTGCTGGCTCGCCTGCGGTCTGGTTTTGATCTGCTTTTACCTTTTCTTCGGCGCGCTCGCCGCGAGCCGCGAACACGCGTGGCCGCTGTTGAATTATTTTCAGGCCGCGTTTTTGCACTGGATGGTGCTCGGCGTTGTGATTGCGCTGACGTTGCTCGGCTCGCTCGTTTTCGCCGCGCCGTCGTCCAACTCCACGATTTGCTTTGTCTTCGTCGCGACGATTTTATGCGTCGGCAGATACCTCGACGCCGTTGCGCTGTCGTTGAAAGAGCCGTTGCGCTCCGTTATTTACGCGATTTATTTTGCCATTCCGCATCTCGAAATCCCGTTTGAAATGCGGAACCTGATCGTCCACGACTGGCCGCGCATCGGCTGGAATTTCATCGGCCTCGACGCGCTTTATATGCTGGCGTATATGGCGGTTTTTCTTCTCGCCGCCTGCCTGGTTTTCCGCCGCAAAGCCGTCAACTGAAAAATGAATTCGCCGCGAACACTTTTTTTGCTGCTGCTCGCGCTGCTCATTTTTTGTTTCAGCGTTGCCGCGAACTTGCAGCCGCGATTTCAAGCATTTGAAAACGCGCGCCGTCAATCGGACAATTTCTTCAGTTTGCTGCTCGGCGACAGCAGCCGCATTTTTGCGAACAGTTCCTTCATCGAGGCCGACGCCTATTATCACAGCGGATTTTATCCGACGATTTTCGACAACAATTCCGCCTTCAAGACGCCGCACATGGCCGAGGACACCGGCGCAATCGCCAGCCGCAACCAAGGCGAAGAAACCAGTTTCATGGGGCCGCCGCGCGACTGGATTGACGCCTTTGGCCGCAAATTCATCCCCAACCGCCACACGCATCTGGATGAAGGCGGCCCCACGGATGACTTGAGCAAAAACCATGAAGTGGGCGAAATTTTGCCGTGGCTGAAACTTTCCGCCGAACTCGATCCTGAAAACATCAAGACCTACGTCGTCACCGCCTTCTGGCTGCGAACCAGGCTGGACAATGTTGCGGAAGCCGAACAGGTTTTGCGCGAAGGCTTGCGGCATAATCCGAACGACCCGCAATTGCTTTTTGAACTCGGCCGCATTTATTTTGACAATTATCACAACCCGGCGCGCGCGCGAAACATCTGGGAAGCCGCGTTGCGAAGCTGGGAAGAACAAACTGGCAGCGCGCCGCTGTCTGAAAAACTCAAGCCCGACAGCGAGCATTATGACAGCCGGTTCATTTTTGAGGAGCTTCAGGCCAACCTTGCGCAACTCGAGGAGAAGGCCGGCAATCCCGACGCCGCAATCATGCGCTGGGAACAGGCCAAGCTTGCTTCATCCGACCCCGCTTCAGTGCAAAGGCACATTGACGAACTCAAGCAAAAGCAAACGGCGCATTAAGTCGCGCTGTAGCGGCGCTCTGTGAGCGACGTTCTTCGGCGGTCACAGACCGCCGCTACAACAATCAAGTTTGCGGTAGTTTTTTCCGCGTCGCTTTGATTTAATTGCCGCGATGAAAGCACGCCTGTCAAAAATCTCGCGCAAGACGAAGGAAACAAAAATTTCCGTCGCGCTCAACCTCGATGGCAAGGGCAAGTCTTCCGTCAAAACAGGAATTCCGTTTTTTGACCACATGCTCACGCTGTTCGCCAGACACGCGACGGTGGATTTGAAACTGGTTTGCAACGGCGACCTCGAAGTGGACGCGCATCACACCGTCGAAGATTGCGGCATTGCGCTTGGACAGGCTTTTGCAAATGCGCTCGGCGATAAAAAAGGAATTCGTCGTTACGGGTTTGGCTTTGATCCGAAGAGTGGGACAGGCTTCCAGCCTGTCTCCGAAAAAAGAAAGACAGGCACGATGCCCGTCCCACTAGCCGGCGAAGCCTATGTGCCGATGGACGAATGTCTCGCGCGCTGCGTCGTGGATTTTGGCGGACGACCGCACCTCGTCTGGCGCGGGCTGGACAAATTTTCGCAGAAGAAAATTTCCGACACTGAAAAAAATCAGGACGTTTCAAGTGCGTTCCGGTTCGGGCTGGCGCGCGAATTTTTTCAGGGCTTCGCGAACGAGGCGCGCTGCAATCTGCACCTCGAACTGCTTTACGGCGACGAGCCGCATCACATCGTCGAGGCGCTGTTCAAGGCGTTCGCGCGCGCGGTGGACGCCGCGCGCCGGCACGACCCGCGCATCGCCGGCCAGTTGCCGAGCACGAAGGGGAAATTGTAATGAAAAAATTGATTTTGCTTATATTCATCGCTTGCAGTGCCTTGCTTGTCGGCTGCGTTGCTTCTGTTCCGATGACATCAACAGCGCTAGATTCCGAAGCCAAGAAATTCGCAGTGGAACCCGGCAAGGCGAGTATTTATATCAATTGTCGTGGTGGCATAGGAAACAAAATGGTTTGGCAGGTAATTCTTGATGGCCGTGTAGCCGGTTCATTGGCGTCGGACACCTATTTGTTGTTAAATGTTTTACCAGGCGAGCACGCAATAACTGTTACTTTTCCGGGTAATGTCAAACAGCAGAAGTTGAACGTAGAGGTTGGAAGGAATTACTATTACGATACAAGCGTTTCGATGGGGTGGACGAGTGGCATTCTTCATTTCGATCCTATTAACGAAGATCAAGGCCGTGAAGAAGTGATGGGTTCAAAACGTGTAGAAGCAACCAACTGAAATTGTGAGATGGTTAAAATGAACAAAAGCATTGATTACTTTCTGTTGCTTATCAAGGGCGTTGAAGAGTTGAATTTACTAGTTCAAATTGACAAAGAAATGGTCACTTATATTTCTTCTATACGTGCGAGAGAACTTTCTTATCTTCTTGGCAGGATGCAGGCTTTGTCTCTTCAAAGATGCGTTGTGCTTACAGCGGCTCTGCTCGATAAGAAATCCAGTAAGCACCATGACAAAACCTCAATACCGCTTCTTTTTAGACATCTTAAGAAGACAAACCTAATCAGCAAGAGCGTCAAAGAGTTTTCAGATAAGAAAATATCAGAATTAAAAAGTATCTATGATGCGTGTAAACATTATCGAGATAAATTTGTCGCACACATTGAAAATGTCTCGATAGTTGAAAGTCACATATTGGGATTTTCTCAATTCGCAATAGCAGCACAAAATTTATCTGATTTGTGTGACCTTATTAGTAATGAAGTATTCTCAAGAAAATATCTGGTTGAACGAACGTTTGAGCGTTTGGCCGAAATTCAACAGCTTAAAAAATTAAGCTCTAACCTTTGAGAACAAAAACGCCCCGCAGTTTCCCGCGAGGCGTTTTGTGTTTTCAAAATTTCTTCAAGCACCGACGCTCGCGAGTTCTTCGTTGTTCTCCACGTTCACGATCTTGAACTGTTCGGCGTGCATGCCGGTGTCGGCGCGGAAGGACAGTTTGCCGAAGTAGCGTTTCTCCATCTCGATCAGATGTTTCTCGTCCTCGGTGCGCAGCCGGTCCAGCACGGTCGGATGCACGACGATGCGCAGTTGAAAATCCGATTCGTCGCGCGTGCGCTTCTTCAGGATCTCCTGCAGCTTGCGCTGGATCTCAACGCTCATGGTCACGACGCTTTTCACCTTGCCACGGCCTTTGCAATACGGACAGTCGTCATAGACGGCGGAGCGGACGCTTTCGCTGTGGCGCTGGCGCGTCATCTCCATGAGGCCGAGCTGCGAGATGGGCAGGATGTGCGTTTTGGCCTTGTCGCGGCGCAAACCGTCCTTGATGCGCTGGTAAACGGATTGCTGGTCGCGGCGCGATTTCATGTCAATGAAATCGAGCACGATGAGTCCGCCCATGTTGCGCAGGCGAAGTTGGCGCGTGATTTCCTCGGCGGCTTCGAGGTTCACTTTGAGAATCGTCGCTTCCTGATCGCGGCTGCCCTTGTGGCGTCCGGTGTTCACGTCAATCGCCACGAGCGCCTCGGTTTCGTCAATCACGATGTAGCCGCCACCTTTCAAATGCACCTGGCGCGAGAAGGTATTTTCCAATTGCTTGCTAACGTTGAAGCGGTCAAAAACCGGCTGTGCCTCGGTGTAGAATTTGATTTTGCCAGCGGAACGTTTCGAGATTTTAGAAATCATCTCGCACATCCGGTCGTAGGCTTTCTGATTGTCCACGATGATACGCTCGACATCTTCGGTGAGAAAATCGCGGACGGTGCGTTCGATCAAATCCGGCTCCTGAAACACGCAGGTCGCCATCGGCTGTTTTTTGATTTTATCCTGCACGCCGTTCCATTCTTCGAGCAACAACGCGAGGTCGCGCACAAAATATCGTAACTGCTGGCCTTCGCCGGCGGTGCGCATGATGACGCCCATGCCGTCGGGAATGGCGAGGTCGCGCAGGATTTTTTTCAGGCGCTTGCGTTCTTCCTGGCTTTCAATTTTGCGCGAGATGCCGGATTGATCCGAGTTTGGCAACAGCACGAGATAACGTCCTGGCAAAACGAGATTCGTCGTGATGCGCGGCCCTTTGGTGCTGATCGGGCCTTTCGTGACCTGCACGACGATTTCGCTGCCGGGCGGATACAAACGCGGGATATCGCGCTGCGTGATTTTTGGCTTGTCGCGACGCTTGTTGCCTTCGCGCTCGACGATTTCAACGCCGGAATCAAATTGATTCGGCACGATGTCCCAATAATGCAGGAACGCATTTTTCTCGAAGCCGATGTCCACGAACGCGGCTTTCAAACCGTCTTCAAGGTTGCGGACTTTGCCCTTGAAAATGCTGCCAACCAAACGCTCCTCGGTCGTGCGCTCGATGTTGAATTCTTCAAGCTTGCCGTCTTCCGTCACCGCGACGCGCGTTTCGAGCGTCTCGGCGTTGATGATGACTTCCTTGTGAACTTTCTTTTCCGGGCGGATCATCTTCTGAACCTTTTTGACAAGGTTCGCGGCGGTGGACTTGATGGTTTCAATCAAACCTTTGGGCTGTTCCTTGAAAGCAACCGGCGCGAATTTTTCCTCCTGCACTTCCGCTGGCTTGGATAAATCCGGCTCGCGGAAATCCTTTTTGTCGGGAATGTTCGCGGGCGTTTCAATTTTCTGCGCGCCTTCGGGCGGCAAACCGGCGGCGATGTTTTCCGCACGCTCGATCTCGACGTTGTGGCGTTTTTCAAAAAGGCGTTCGTCGCCGCCCTGCTCCGCCACGACTTCGGCGCGCGCCTGCGTGGCGTCGCGGTCGGTCTTTTGCGGATTTGGTGCCAGCCCGCCTTTGGGCTTGAAGCGCATTCCACGGCGTCGCCGCGAGAAGTTGTTGCTGTTGCTCATATTAATATCCTCTTCGATGGATGTGGACGTTTTGCATCAGGCCCAGCGCGATCAACGAGCATAACACCGATGATCCGCCGTAACTTAACAGCGGCAGTGGGATGCCCGTCACCGGGACGATGCGAATGTTCATGCCGATATTGATGAAAACGTGGCTGAACAGGAGCGTCACGACGCCCACGGCCACGAGTTTTCCCAGGCGATCGCGCGCCTGGCCGGCGATTCTCAAACCGGTGAAGAGAACCACCGCATACAGCGTCAGCACGACAAGCGAGCCGACGAATCCTTCCTCCTCGGCAATGACGGAGAAAATGAAATCATTGTGCGCCGCGCCCAGCGGCAAAAATCCCAGCGCGGTCTGGTCGCCTTTGCGCCAGCCCTTGCCCAGCAAGCCGCCGGAGCCGACGGAAATCAACGCCTGCCTAACCTGATAGGATTTTTCAAATTGCAAACGGCGCGCTTCGTCTTTTGCTTCCTGCGTCGCATTGGCGGGCGCAAAATTTGCGCCGAAATAAACCAGCAATCGTTGCCGCTGATAATCCTGCATGGGAATTTGCAGCGCGCGCGGGGCGAACAGAACGTCCGCCAGGCACAGCACGCACAAAATTCCCACGCCCGCGCCAAGTTTCAGCAAATATCTCTTCGGCGTGCCAGCGACGAACATCATCACCACGCCCGTCGGCAGTAACACGAGCGCCGAACCCAGATCAGGTTCCTTCAAAATCAAAACGAACGGCAGCATCATCAGCCCGATGCCCTTCCAGAAAATTTCGCGCTGCTTCAATTCCTCCGGCGGACGGCTCAAGAAATTCGCCGCCGCGAGAATGAACGCGAGCTTCGCAAATTCGCTCGGCTGAAATTGGAACGGCCCCAGGTCAATCCAGCGGCGCGCGCCGCCGGTAACCTTGCCGATGTGCGGAATTAGCACCACGACCAATGTGAAAATCGAAGCCCAATACGCCACGAACGACCACCGCGCCAGCGTATGATAATCCGCCAGGCAAATCGCCGCCGCCGCGCCGAGGCCGAGCGCATACCAGATGATTTGCCGGATCCAGATTTGGTCAAACCACGGCAGCGTCGAAGATTGGTTTGCCGCCGTCGCGCTGAACACGAACGCCGCGCCGATGAACATCAGCCCGGCCAGCGCAAACAATTGCAGCCGGTCGAGCCTCGGTTCGCGTTCGTTGATGGATGAGTCAACCATTTTAGTTTTTCGCAACCGCCGGAATTTTTCCGGCGTTTTCTTTTTTCAAAATCTCCGCGTAAATGTCGTGCGCGATCGGCGCGCAAGTGATGCCGCCGCTGCCGCCCATTTCCGTCGAAACCATCACGACAACGGCGTATTTCGGATTTTCATACGGCGCAAACGAGGCGAACCAATAATTATGGAAGGCAATCTGGTTGTGTTCGTTCCACACCTGCGCCGTGCCGGTTTTGCCGCAAACGTGCAGATTCAAAATTGAACCGGCTTGGTGAAAAGCGGGGTAACCGGAACCTTCCGGGTCTTCGGTTTCGGAAAGCATCGCTTCGCGCAAAATTTTCAGGCTGCGCGCGCTCACGCCGATCTCATCGCGCACGACGCCGGACGGAAAATTCGTCGCCGCTTCGCCGCTCGCCGGGTCTTGCGGTTCGATCCGTTCCACCAGTCGCGGCCACAAAACTGTTCCGCCGTTTGCGATTGCCGAATAAGCGACGGCTATTTGCATCGGCGTCACCGCGACCTCGCCTTGGCCGAAAAAAATGTTCGCCGAATCGCCATCGCGCCAGTCGGGGTTTTTTATGCGCTCAAGCGTCGGAAATGTTCCTCTGGCGTCTTGCAATGTCGGCAAATTTTCATGTTCGCCGAAATGAAATTTTTCGCCGAGCCGGACAACCTTCTCGATGCCGGCATGAGTCAACCCCGCGTTGATGAAATACGAATTGCTCGAATCCTGGATGGCCCGCCGGAAATTGTATGGGCCGGGATGGACCGTGTCCTTGATCTTGTGACGGCCGCCGATAAAAATGCACCCGTGATTCGGGTCTTCCGGGTCCGGCTGCACTTGATAGATTTCGTTTGGGTCCAGGCCGTTTTCCAGCGCGGCCAGGCCGACGATGGGTTTGAAGATTGAGCCAGGAATATAATTTTCATCAGTGGCGCGATTGATTTGCGGCCTTAATTTCGGATCATTCAAAAATGCCGCGCTGTTCGACGCATAAATGGGATTGATTTCCGGCGACGAAACCATCGCCAGCACGTCGCCGCTGCGGACATCCATCACGACAACCGCCGCGCGCGCGTCCGCGCCCTGATGATCCACGATCGCATTTTCCGCCGCGCGCTGGATGTCGAGGTCAATCGTCAGCACGACGTTGTGTCCCGGCTCCGGCTCGATGTCCACTGTTTCGGACTGGCGGTAGCCGATGCTGTTGACGAGCACGGATTCCTCGCCCGCCTGCCCGCGCAGTTCCGCGTCAAAACCGGCCTCGATGCCGACCACGCCGCGATAATCCGGCAAATAATAATTGAAGTAAGCGTCCTCGCCTTCCTTGGAACTGTCATCGCGCACAACGTAGCCGAGCAAATGCGCCGTCGTCGTGCCGGACGGATAAACGCGCACGGGCTGCAAATCCAGGTTCGCGCCGAGGCCGTTGGTGTAATTTTCCTCGAAGCGCGCGATTTGCGCGGCGTTGAGATCCGGCAAAATCGTGTAAGGCAGCGCAAGTTGTTTTTCGTAGGCCGACTCGAATTTTTTCGGGTCGAGCGCGAGCGGCTGGCCGAGTTGCCGTTCAACCTGCCCGACCGCCGCGTCAGCCACATTGTAACGCGCCTGCCAGGTCAGCGCGTCAATCTGGCTTCGGTTCAGCCGCACCCGCTGCGTAACAACCAATTTTGAGCCGAGCCAGAATTTCCAAAACGGCGGGGAATTGGTCGCGATTTTTACGGGACGCAAACGCTCGAATTCCTTTTGGAACTGTCCCTGCAAATCGTCGAGATAAAGGCTCAAGTTGTAGCTCGGCTGGTTTTCGGCGAGCACGCGGCCTTCGCGGTCGAGGATTTTCCCGCGAGCGGCGGGAATCCTGACCGAGCGATACGCTTGCGTGTCCAAATGCTCCTGATAAACGCGCGACGAGACGACTTGCACCCACCACAGGCCTGCGATCAAAATGCACAAGCCCGCCGCCAGCACCATCGCCACGAGGCGGAGCTGCGGGTCGTTCTTTTTCAATTCATCAAATACGAGCATGATTTTTTTAACCACGAATGGACACGAATAAACACAAATGGCCGGTGGGGCGCGCCACTCCGTGCGCGCCGAGGCTTGGCAAATCCGAAACGGCGCGCACGGAGTGACGCGCCCCACCTGAAAAATTCCATTCGTGTTTATTCGTGTTCATTCGTGGTTCTATTTCGCATTCTTGTCGCGGTGAATCTCGCGGTCTTGGCGGAAACTGCTTTCCGTCCGCAATTGATAACCGAGCGCGTGGTTGCACCAGTCGAACAACGCGAACAAAATTGGCGTCGCCGCCGCGCCGCCTGCGGTCATCACAAGCCATTGCCAGAGCGAACCCCAGCCGAGCAAAGGCTCGTTGCCGCCGCTCAACAAAATCAAAATTGTAAAAATCGGAACAAGCGCGCTGGCGAGCGCGCCGAGAAAAAGCTGGGCGAACGGCAGTTCGCGCAAAATGAATTCGCGCTGGACGCAAATCGGAAAACCAATCGCGAACAAAGGCAGAATTGTCACGCCGAGCGGATTTGCGGAAAGTGCGTCGAACCACAAACCGCCCGCGACGGCTAGGATTGAAACGCTGACAACGTTTGTGTTCAGCGCGGCGTAAATCATCAGCGCGGGGAGCAGATCAATCTGCGCGCCGAACAGATGGCGCGGCGCGGAGAAAACCGTTTCGCCGAACACCGCGAGAAACGCGGCGGCCAGAACTAAAATTGTATTGAAGACGTTCATGGAAAAAGCACCCAGACTTCTTCGAGTGCGCCGAGGTTGGCGTTGAGTTTCACGCGCGCCTCGGTATAGAGGCCGAACTCGACTTGCTGCGCGTCAACAATCTGGCCGATGGGAATTCCGGGCGGAAAAATTCCGCCTTCGCCGCTGGTGACGACGCTCTGGCCGGATTTCAGATTCGCGCCGCTGGAAAGGTAGCTCAAGCCGACGAGCGAATCGTCGAGCGGGCCGCCTGCGCCGAGGACGCCGATGTCGTGCGTCGGATTTTCGACGCGCGCGGAGACGCGGCAGTTCGGGTCGCCGATCAGAATGATTTGCGATTTGAACTGGTCAACGGACGAAACCCGCCCGATTAAAAATCCTTCCGGCGACAAAATCGGAAGATTAATTGTCAGACCATTGCGGCTGCCTAAATCAATTTGCGCGGTGCGCCACCAATTGGCCGGGTCGCGCAAAACAACGTTGGCCAATTTTAATTTCCACGGCATTTGTTTTTGCCAGCCGATTGCGGCGCGAAGCTGGTCGTTTTCGCGCGCGGTCGCGGCGGATTGCAATTGCAGGAATTTTAACTGCTGGTTTTCGCGGCGGAGATTTTCAACTTCTTTGAGCAATTCGCGGCGGGACAGAATTGCATCGGCGGCGGTCACGGGAAGTTGCTGCGCGGTGTTGGCGAGGCCGAACAGCGGCAGGAAAAGGCTGCTGACGGCGAGCTTGAGCCGGGAAGTCGCGCGTGGCGGCAGGCTGAAAATTGCCAGCGTCACCAACACGACCGCGCCGAGCGCAAAATAATTTTTTCGTTTGAACATCCTGCATCAGCGGCTGGATTTTCAGCCGCGCACAGGCAAACGCACTTGCAAGAAATCAATACTTCGGTCGGACGGCCTGGTTCTTTATGAATTCCAGTTGCTCCAAAACCCGTCCTGTTCCCTCGGCCACGGCGCTCATCGGGTCGTCGGCCAAATGTATGGGCAATCCGGTTTCCTCGGCCACAAGCCGGTCAATTCCGCGCAACAGCGAGCCGCCGCCGGCCATGACCAGCCCGCGATCCACGAGATCGGAGGCGAGTTCGGGCGGGCAACGTTCGAGTGTGAGCCGGATGGATTCCAAAATGCTCGAGAGCGGTTCCTGCAACGCCTCGCGAATTTCCTCGGAACGGATGGTCAATGTTTTTGGCAACCCTGCCGCCAGATCGCGGCCTTTGACGTCCATGGTCAATTCCTGTTCCAGTGGAAATGCTGAGCCGATGCGTATCTTGATTTCTTCCGCAGTGCGTTCACCTATCATCATGTTGTAGGCGCGTTTCATGTGGGCGATGATCGTGTTGTCAAATTCGTCCCCGCCCACCCTCAGGCTGCGGCTGAAGACGATGTTGGCGAGCGAGATGATTGCGATCTCGCAAGTCCCGCCGCCGATGTCCACGATCATGTTGCCCGCCGGTTCATGCACCGGCAAACCGACGCCGATGGCCGAAGCCAGCGGCTGGTCAATCAGGATCACGTCCCGCGCACCAGCGTGGGTGGCGGAATCCTTGACTGCCCGTTTTTCAACTTCCGTGATGCCCGAAGGCACCGCCACCACTACTCGTGGTGCAATCAACTTTTTATGCTGAACCTTTTTTATGAAATGCCGGAGCATCGCCTCGGTGATCTCAAAATCGGCGATCACGCCGTCTTTCATCGGGCGTATGGCGATGATGTTTCCCGGCGTGCGGCCGAGCCAGCGCTTGGCTTCCTCACCGACGGCCAGCACATTGTTCGTGCCCGCCTGAATGGCGACCACGGAAGGTTCCCGCAGGACAATGCCGCGTCCCCCGACATACACGAGACAATTGGCCGTGCCCAAGTCAATTCCAATATCGTTGGAAAACAGGCTTTTAAGTTGTGCGAACATGAATTTCACCTACTAACGGTGCGAATTAAATCCGTTGCCAGGCCAAAGGTCAAGCTGTGAATAACTTTTCGGACATCTTAATCTTAATCCTGCTCCTAATCGTAATCGTTCAGAAAACAGGATTAAGATTACGATGATGATTAAGATCAGGAAAAAACCATGTCTCGTCCATCCCAATTGTTCACGGCGTTTTGAGATAAGTCCATTGCAGTTGACGCTGGTTTTTATTGAAATTGACAACTGCGCGGGAAATGTGGGAGATTGCCCACATGACAACTTTGGTCAAAGCCGACAGTCGCGGGCGGGTTCCGATTCGCGGCACAAAAAACCGCCAGCAATATCTTGTGACCGCCGAGAACGGCGGCTGGTGGGTCATGCCCGCGCCGAAAGTCCGGACGCCGCCGCGCGAGAACCTTGACGCGCCGCTGGTCAAGCCGCGCCGGACAAAAGAGGGCTGGCTGATGATGCCGCGAAAGTTTGACCGCGCCAAGCTGGTCGCCGCCATCCGTGCCGACCGCGACGCGCGATGAAAACCTACTGGGATTCTTCCGCGCTGGTTGAGGCTGCCGATGACAATTTGGTGCGCCGCCGTCTGATTGCCGATGGCGGCATGACACGCACTCATTCATTGTCGGAAGTATTCTCGTCACTGACCAAAGGGCAGGCGGGAGACCGGGTGTCAGCAAATGCGGCGGCACAGATGGTTGCCCAACTGGCCGGTGAACTGGATTTTTGCGACCTCACTGCGCCGGAAATCCTGCGCGCTCTGGCACAGGCGGAATCCAAAGGCGTTCGCGGCGGGCGGGTGCATGATTATCTTCACGCCGTGGCCGCGCACAAGGGCGGGGCCGGATTGATCCTGACGGCGGACAGGCACGGCTTTGACGGACTTTTTCCATCGGTGGAACCGGTTTGATTTCCGGCTGATATTTGGTAGGGCGCGTCACTCCGTGCGCGCCGTTTTTTGGCGTTCGCGGCGGGCAGGAGACTGCCCGCCCTGCCAGCAAAATTTCACGGAGTCTTGAGCCGGTAAAAACCATTGCCAGCGGACAACGGCAATGTGACTTCATTTTGCAAATTGGTGAGGTTGAGAACCGGCGTGTTTGTCAAATCCGTCCAAGTGGACAAATCAGAACTTTGCTGCAAAACAAAATTTGTCGAAGGAATAATCCATGAAAGTTTGAAGCCGCCGTTTGTCGGCGTGATGTTCATTTGCGGCGAAGGAGTGGAAAATGAAGTGTAAATCGGGCCTGCAATAAGAAATAGAAAACCTGACGGAGAGGTCGTCAATGTTTGTGTGGCAACTACTAATTTGTTTCCATCGGCCGAGCAAGCGATTGAGCCTGAAATGTTGGTTTCTTGAATCCAAGTCATTCCTAAATCGGTTGAAGTATAAATTCTGCTGCCATTCCCAGCGGTCAGTTTATTTCCATCTTCCGATGATACTATTGCATCGGCACCAAAGTTGCCATTGGTTGTCCAACTCGCGCCGGAATCTGTTGATATGCCGATACCGCCGGAAGAAATGGGCTGGCCGCTGGGAGAAGTAACTGTAGGACGACCAACTGCAACTAATTTGTTTCCATCCGCCGATGAACATACAGAAGACCAGTTTTGAGAAGGCAAATCGGTCTGTGTCCACGTTGCGCCTGAATCTTTTGAAATCCAAACTTGATTGCCATTTGCGGCGATTGCTTTTGTTCCGTCCGCAGAACAGGCGACAGATTCCCAACCTGCGGCAGGCGCGTTTGCCGGCATCCAATCTGCGCCGGAATTGGTTGAAAAATAAATCAAATCACCATTTGCCGCTGCTATAAGTTTGCTTCCATCCGCCGATGAAGCGACGGTCGCCCAACTATTTGATGGCGCGCTTGTCGCCGCCCAATCAAATCCTGAATTGGTTGAAGTGTAAATTAAATCGCCTGACGCGGCTGCCACCAATTTCGTTCCGTCCGCTGACGAAGCAACTGAAGTCCAAGAATCCGTAGGCGCACTGGTTTGCATCCAGTCAACACCTGAATTAGTTGAAATATAAATTAAGCCGTCACCGCCGTAAGTAGCCACCAGCTTGCTTCCATCAACCGAAGAAGCGACGCAATTCCAAAAATTACTTGGCGCGCTGGTCTGCGTCCAAGTCTGGGCGGACGAGAATTGAACGACAGCAAACAGGCCAATCGCCAGCAGCACAAATTTTTTAGCGGCATTCATCGTCGCTTTCTGAACTTTCAACTTTGTCGCATAATTCCGGCGTTTCGCCAAATCAATTCTTTTCAAGCGGCAGCCGGCGTGAGCCGGCTCAAATCTTCCTGCCAAATGAGCGGACTGACGTCCGCTGCCACAATCATTTTGGCTCAAATCAATCAATCAACAACCCGTTCAGTTTGCCTGCGGATTCGCCGCGCTGCGCTGTTGCAATTGTTTTTCGAGGTAAGTGTCCTCCGGCGTTTCGAGCCACGCGGTCAGCCAGATGTTGCCGAGCATCTGCCCGGCCTTCACAAGCTGGCCGTCAAGAAACGGCAAAGCTTCCATGCCTTTGTCGCCCACGCCGGTAAGCTGCCCGTTCTTGTCCATTTCGTAAAGCGGCTCGACGTATTTATTCTGCCCGACCAGATAGGCGACGACTTGGCGGAAAAACGCCCCGGGATCGTCCGCGTTCGGAATGCGCGTGGCGGGCTGGATTTTCCCGGCGAGTTCGTCCACTTTTATTCCGCCGGTCTTTCTGAAATAGCCGCCGTCAATCCACGCGTGAAAAGTCGTGCGCGTCGTGTAGCCTTTTGGGTTGTCGTTTGGATCCCAGCCGTTGAAATACTTCGACGTGTGCAGCGGCTGCGAGCCGTCGCCGACGTAATGCCCCAGCACGCCCATCACATAAACGATGTCCGCCTGCGCGTTGGCGATTTCTTCCGGCGTGCCGCCGTATTGCTGAAGCGCCTTCAACACGGCGAAATCCGATTTCAGTTTTTCATAATTCTCCGTGATCGCCCACGGCAGGAATCCGTCCAGTTCGCGCGTGTGGTCGGCGTCCTTGTCCGGGTCAATCGCCGGAAATTTTCCGGGATGCGCCGCGCGGGCGAGCGCGATGTCCGCGACAAAATCGTAGCGCATGATCGGCAGCGTCTCCGGCGTGAGGCCGTAAAGCTTCAAATCCTCCAGGTCAATGTAATGATCCGGCCCGTTGAAATGTTTCAGCGGCAGGTCGCCGATGTTCCGCCAGCGGTCCGGCTCGCCCGCGAGAAACGCAATGCGGCCTTTCAGCGCGGGCGTCAATTGAATGCCGAAATCTTTTGGCAACGACGCCAGCGCCAGTTCGTTGACTGCGTGATGACCTTCATAATCCCACGCGCTGGCGTTGAAAATTCCGAAGCTGGTCGCCGCGCCGACTGCCAAAAGTGTGAGCAATTTTTTCTTCATCATTTTAATCCTTGTTGGTTTGCAGTTTAGCAGAACGGGGATTTTTTTGCAAAAATGAATTGGCTTCAATCTTTTCCAAAAATGAAGGGACGCGGCGGATTCGCCCCGTTTTTGGAAATGCCTTGGCGTCCGTTCTAATTGCCGCCGGCCAGATTTTTCACCACCGATTCAATGGCCGCAACGCCTTCGCCCGCCTCCTGCGGTTTCAAATTCAGCGGCGGCAAAAGTCGGATGACTTGCGTTCCGGCTGGAATGACCAAAACGGCCGCCGCGTGCATTCGATTTGTGAATTGAATCGCCGCCGATTTTTCGCTGGCAGCAAACGCAGGAATTTTTTCTGCCAGTTCCAGACCGAGCATGAAGCCGAGACCGCGCATATTTTTGACAACGCCCGGATAATTTTTCGCAAGCCGTTGTAATTCACTCAAAACCCAATCGCCGAGTTTGCGCGCATTTTCGTCGAGTTTTTCTTTTTCGATGACTTCAAAAATTTTGAGCGCGACGGCGCAGGCGAGCGGCGTGCCGCCGAACGTCGAGGCGTGCGTGCCCGGTCCGAGCAAATCCTGAAACGGCGCGCGCACCCAGAACGCGCCGATTGGAAATCCGCCGCCGAGAGATTTGGCCATTGAAATTCCATCAGGCAGAAATTTTTCGCCGCCCGGAACATTTTCAAAAATCCGTTGGAAGCTCTGGAATTTTCCCGTGCGGAAATGTCCGTCTTGCACGGCGTCCATGAACAGCAGCAATTTTTTCTCGTCGCACAACGCGCGCAGGCCGAGCAAAAATTCCGGCGTCGCGGGCGTGACGCCGCCTTCGCCTTGCACGCCTTCGATCATGATTGCAACTGTAGCCGGAGAAATTGCATTTCGCGCCGCGTCCAAATCGTTGAACGGAATGTGCCGGAAACCCGGCGTCATCGGCTCGAAACCTTTTTTAACTTTGTCCTGGCCGGTCGCCGCGATTCCCGCAAGCGTGCGTCCGTGAAAGGAATTCGTCGCTGTCAAAATTTCAAACCGTCCTTCGTCGTGGCCGAATTTCCGCGCGAGCTTGAACAAGCCTTCGTTCGCCTCCGCACCGCTGTTGCTGAAAAAAACTTTTCCCGCGCCGATGCGTTTCACCAATTCACCCGCGAGCCGTCCCTGCGGTTCGGTGAAATAAAGATTGGAAACGTGAATCAGTTTTTTGGACTGCTCGACGAGCGCGTTGGTGATGGCCGGATGGGCATGGCCGAGGCAATTCACGGCGATGCCGCCGCCGAGGTCGAGATAGCGTTTGCCCGCGACATCAAAAACATAACTGCCCGCGCCGTGGCTTAACACGAGATCGAACCGTCCGTAGCTCGGCACGACGTTTTTCGTGAACAGTTCGCGGACGGACTCGTAGTCGTTGCGGATGATGGCGGGCGGTGCTGGAACAATTTCTTTCATCGGTGCGGATTAAATCGCAATCGCGTCAGGACACAATCACAAAACGATTTCCGTCCCGTTTCCTTTGTCCGTGAAAATTTCCAGCAGCACGGAATGCGGCACGCGGCCGTCCACGAAGGAAACTTTTTCCACGCCGGATTTGATGGCGGCGACGGCGCTGTCAACTTTCGGGATCATGCCTTTGTCAATCACGCCGGATTTTTTCAAACTATCCACTTCGCTTGTTTGCAAATGTGCGATGACCGTTGAAACATCTTTCGGATCGCGCATCAGGCCGGGAACGTCGGACATGAACACGAGCCGTTTGGCGTTGAGCGCAATCGCGCACATCGCGGCGGCGATGTCGGCGTTGCAATTGTAAATTTTCCCATCCTCGCCGCGCGCGGTCGGGCTGATGACCGGCGTGTGGCCGCACCAGATGGATTCCTTGAGCGGCGCGACGTTGACCTCGACAACTTGGCCGACGTAGCCGATGTCAATTTTTTTGCCGGGATTTTCCTTGTCGTCGAGCAGCAGTTTTTTGCACTTGAAAATATCCGCGCCGGAAAAACCGACGGCTGCGCCGCCGAGCGAATTGATGGCCTTGACAATTTCAGGATTGATTTCGCGCGACAAAACGTCGTCCACGATTTTCACCGTGGCTTCGTCCGTGACACGCTGACCCTGGATGAATTCGGATTTAAGCCCGGCTTTTTCCATCGCGCGCGTGATTGCCTTGCCGCCGCCGTGGACGACGATTGGATTTATTTCTACTGCTTCCAAAAAAACAATGTCGCGCGCGACGCCGTTGCGGATTTCGGCGTCGGGTGAGTCCATGAAACTGCCGCCGTATTTGACGACGAACGTCGCGCCGCTGAACTTTTGAATATACGGCAGCGCTTCGAGCAGCGTTTCAACTTTGGTGATCAAATTTTGCATGATTAAATTTTCGTCGGACGATCGAATGATATTCCGCCACGATTTATAAATTCTAATTGTTGTCCTTTCTGAAAAATTGGATTGGCCCGAAAAAATTGTCTAAAACCAGAAGCGTGAAATTCCATTTTGCCCCCATGCTCAAGTTCAATTGTCCATTCCCATGGATTTCCGGCTAAATTATATTCTCTTCCTGATCGTGAAATGTCCATAATTGACGGCGTTAAAGGACTCCCAGTCCATATTTCATAATTGGTTTTCAATCCATTAACGTTTTCAAAAACTAATGTTGCAGGTGCAACCCAAAATTCAATTGGTGCCCCGGCAACTCCTTCACTCACCCATTCTACGAGATAATCAATATCAAAAACCAATTCCCATTGATTGGTTAAGAAACTAACAGCATAAATGGTTGCGTCGTGCCAACCCATATTTTCAAAGTCTTCTTCCGTCCAAACCACCTTTTGAAGTTTATGCTGACTGGAATTTTCCATGTCCATATTTCTAGCAAGAAGTTTAGCAATTGAAAGCGCGATTCGTCACGGCGATTTCACTTTGACGGCGGCGGCGGTTTCTCTAAATTGCCGTCATGTCCGAAATCGCAAAGTTCGTCAACAACGGTTCCGCCAGCATCACGCCCGCGCTCGCGGAAAAAGTCCTGCGCCATCTGCCGCAATGGAAACTGGAATTCACGCAGATCAGCGCGCCGAAATTTCCGCACCTCGTGGACCAGCTTGAATTTCTCGCCGACGCGGTCGAGGACGCGGTCGAGGGCGCTTACAAGGAACTGCCTTACGCGGCGGTCGCGCAGGCGGTGTTCGCGCTGCTTTACGCGCACAAAAAAATGAGCATCCTGCCCGAGAGCCAGCTTGAATTTGGCCGCGCGGACGATTCGAGCGTCGTGCGCGCCGTGCTGATCCAGAACGAAAAGGCGTTTGCGATTTACGCGGGAACGCAGGGAATCAACTGGCAGAAAATCACGAGCCAGCCGTAATTTGGAAAATCGCCGACGATTTGCTCGCGGACGTTTCGCTTGCGGAAGTTGAAAAATGAAAAGGCCAATCAAAAAACGAGCGAAGAAAATGCTTTATGGTTGCGCGCGGGATTAAAAAAGACTTGGGCAAGCCTAAAGTTAATTGGAAGGCTATGGTCCATTAAATGTTTGAACTCCTCAAAACCGATTTACAAACCAAAGCGCGGCTGGGAAAATTGACCACCACGCGCGGCGTCATCGAAACGCCCGTGTTCATGCCCGTCGGCACGCAGGCCAGCGTCAAGGCGCTCGATCCGCGCGAACTCCACGAGATGAATACGCAGATCATTCTCGGCAACACTTATCATCTCAACATTCGTCCGGGACTGGACGTGATTCGCGCGGCGGGCGGATTGCACAAGTTCATGAATTGGGAAAAACCAATTCTAACCGACAGCGGTGGCTTCCAGGTTTTCAGTCTCGCGAAAATTCGCAAGGTCAAAGAACACGGCGTCGAATTTCGTTCGCACCTCGACGGTTCGCTTTTATTTATCGGCCCGAAAGAGTCCATGGAAATCCAGCGCGTGCTCGGCTCGGACATCGCGATGGTTTTTGACGAATGTCCGCCACTTGAAATAGTGGGACAGGCTTCCAGCCTGTCAAACAGGCAAGATGCCTGTTCCACTATTCGCCTCGCCGTCGAACGCACCATCCGCTGGGCGCGCGAATGCCGCGAACAGCCGCGCGCCGACGGCCAGAAAGTTTTCGGCATCGTGCAGGGCGGCAGCGACGCCGCGTTGCGCGAGCAATGCGCGAAGGCGCTCGTGGAAATGGAATTCGACGGCTACGCCATCGGCGGCGTGAGCGTGGGCGAACCCGAACCGGAAATGTTCAAGGCGATTGAACTGGCTGTTCCATTTTTGCCGGAAAAAAAAGCGCGTTACGCGATGGGCCTCGGCACGCCCGCGCAGATGGTCGAGCTGATCGCGCGCGGCGTGGACATGTTCGACTGCGTGCTGCCCACACGCATCGCGCGCACCGGCACGGCGGTCACGCACACCGGCGCGTTCGGACTCAAGGGCGCGAGTTACAAAACCGATTTCGGCCCGATCGAGGAAGGCTGCGAATGTTACGCGTGCCGCACGTTCACGCGTGCGTATCTGCGCCACCTGCTGCGCGCGAATGAGATTCTCGGCCTGCGCATGGTCAGCGTCCACAACTCGCACCTGTATCTGAAAGTGATGACCGAAGTGCGCGCGGCGATCGCGGCGGGGACGTTCGCGGATTACCACCGCAACTTCATCGCCAACTACAAGCCGTCGCAAAAAATTCTGGCCGCGCGGAAACTGGCGAGTGATGAGCGGTGAAATTTATTTAGCCACGGATGAAACACGGATTTTTCTGACGCGAATTCCGCGAATTTTCGCAAATTAAATTCGTGAAATTCGTGTCTGCAATTTGTCGCGGAGCGATGCGGGAAATTAACCAGATGCGAAGTGGCTCGCGTCGGCTTAATGGCGGTCGTTACGCACCACAGTCCGCGAACCGGGCGCTTGCGGTCGTCCAACGCCTTCAGGTATGATGTTCTTGATGTGGACAAGCCGGATCAGTCGTGGTGCTGGCGGCCAGGAGAACTTTGACTTGCCGGCTTTGGCTTGAATTGCCTTTTATTGGCCGACACTGGCACAATGTCAAATCTGCGCTCGTTCATCCCTGTAAGCGCCTTGTAATGACAGTTGCGCGCGTGGTGGAATTGGCAGACACGCCAGACTTAGGATCTGGTTCCGCAAGGATTGGAGGTTCAAGTCCTCTCGCGCGCACCAGCCTTCGCTCGCCGCGAGCTTCGGCTCGGCAAGCCATTTTAATTGTTCATGAACCGCCTGTTTTTGATTTTGACCGCGTTTTTTGCGCTGGGAATTTTTTCAATTCACGGCCAGTCCGGCGGCGTTCCGCTCACGCAAAGAAAATGGTTCGAGACCAGCACGGCGCATTTCAACATTTACAGTTGCGGTGCGCCGTTGGAAGTCAACAAGCTCGCCGCGCGGCTGGAACAATTTTGCGAGGCTTATTCGCTGCTGGCCGGAAAGCAGGCGCTCGCCTCGCCGCCGATTGTGGTCATGGCGTTTCCAGATCAGGAGGCGATGACGCCGTTCCTGCCGCTGTATCAAGGCAAGCCTGGAAATCTCGCCGGCTTTTTCATGCGCGGCAATGACGAAAATCTGATCGTGCTCGCGCTGCCGGGCACCAATTCCGCCGTGACCGGAATGGAAGTCATTTTTCACGAATACACGCATTTGCTGCTCCGGCGCAACGACGAGATTTGGCCGCTCTGGCTCAAGGAGGGAATGGCCGAGATTTATTCCACGTTCGAGGTGAGCGAAGGTTATCACGTCCTCATCGGCCAGCCGATCGGGCATCATCTGCAACTGCTCGCGCGCGAGCCGCTCATGCCGCTGCACGAACTGTTTTCCGTCACGCACGATTCGCCGCAATACAACGAGCGTTCGCGCCAGGGAATTTTTTACGCCGAATCGTGGCTGCTCACGCATTTTTTGATGGCTGGCGGCAACCTCAATTACCGGCGCGGCTTCGAGCGGTTCAACTTGTATCTCAACGACGGGCAACTGCCGGAGCAGGCGTTCACCAACGCGATGCGGACGACTTTGCCGCAAATGGAAAATGATCTGCGACGTTATCTCCAAAGCGGACGGTTCAATCCGATCGAATGGACGGTGTCGCGCGACCTTTCCGCGCCGGAAATGCTGACGAAGCGCGCCGTCACGCCCGTCGAGGTTTATTTCCGGCTGGGCGACGAACTGTTCCGCATCAACCGCCCCGACGACGCCGGCGGATATTTCGCCGAGGCGCGAGACCTTGCGCCCGCCAGCCCGCTGCCTTACGAAGGACTCGGCCTGCTCGCCGCCGAACGCGGGCAGCACGACGGCGCGCTGGTTGATTTGCAAGAGGCGTTGCAGCGCGGCTCGACCAGTTTTCTGGCGCATTATTTCTACGCGCGCGAAAAATACCTGCTGACCGCAAGTTCGCAGGGCGAATATGTCGCGCTCAAAAACGGCGACGCGGCGGACATTCGCGGCGAACTCCAGAAATCCATTTCGCTGATGCCGGATTTTGCGCCCGCGCACGAGCTTCTGGGATTTTTTGAAATGGTTCAGGGCGAAAATCTTCCGGCGGCGGAACAGCAGTTGCAACTGGCAATCCAGATCGAACCGGAAAATCAATCCTATCTGCTCACGCTCGCGCAGGCGCAATGGCGGAACAGAAATCCCGACGCCGCGCGCCGCACCTTGGAACCGCTGCTGCTGCCCGTCGCCGACGCGAAGCTCCGCGCATCCGCCGAGGAAATGATCCGCGAAATGAACCGGCGTTGAAAATTCCAATCAACCAGATTTTCCGGCGGCGCGGCGCAACTGATCCTTTTTCTCTTCCAATTCCGCCTGAAGTTTTTTGCACTCGGTCACAAGCTGCTCGCGAAGCGATTCTTCTTTTTCAAAATCATCTGCGGCTTTGGCGATTTCAGTCTCCAGCGCGATTTCGCGCTCGACGATTTTCGCGGCGTATTTGGAATCCAGTTCTGCAAGTTGTTTTTTCTGCGCGTCTGTTAATTTGACCGTCGGCGCGTTTTTATTCAGCCGTTCCATCGCGAGTTCATATGACGATTTCATAGATTATTTTTTCTTCCAGGGTTGGCTCGGAAACTTCATCGGCTGGGGCGTTGGTTTGGCGATTTGCAATTCCGGTTCGCCTTCAATTTTTTCCACCGCTGAATTTTTTGCGTCTTCGCGCCACGATTCGATTTTCGCCTGCAAGCCGTGTTTTTCGGCGGTCACCTTGTCGCCGGATTTCATGTAGAACAGCGAAAGATTGGTGTGAACGAGTTGTTCCTTTGGCCGCAATTTTTCCGCCTTGTGGCCTTCGGCAATCGCCGCCGCAAAATCGCCCTGGCGATAAAATGCCATTCCAAGCGCGAGTTGAGCTTCAAAATTTTGCGGGTCAACGGCCAGGATATTTTTCAATTTCACAACCGCGCCGTCAAAATCGCTGCGGCTGAAGTCGAACATCGCGTCGTCATATTGTTCCTGCAAAGTCATGCGTTCACGCAACGCTACGCACCTTCGCCCGGCAGCGCAAGCGGCGCGGAGCAGCAATAGATTGTTTCCGTTTGCCGGGCAGTTGCATGAAAATTGCTTATGACCATAAAACCACCATTAGAATTTGACACGTTTCCACCGCTTGCTTACCGTAAATAGGCAACGGTGCCGCGCCAATTTGCCTTCAAATTGCCAATCACTTTGCAACGCGGTCAATTTAACTTTTGAAGTTCCATGAGTGATACAATCGCAGAAGCGCCGTCGTCGGGTGGCGCGCAGAAAGTTTCTTCCATCAACGAAGCCGTCATCCGCATCGCCGGCAATTCGCAGGACGGCATCCAGGCCATCGGCGGATTTCTCGCGCGGCTCGCCGGGCGCAGCGAACAGGAAGTCATGACGTTTATGACGATTCCCGCGACGATTTCCGGCGGGCCATCCATTTTTCAAGTCCGCATCGGCAGCGGCGAAGTCTTGAGTTCGGGCGACGACGCGGACGTGTTGCTCGCGTTTTATCAGCACAGTTACGACGGCCATTTGAGTTCGCTGAAAAAGGGCGGCATCGTGCTTTACGATTCAGATCACGTCACGGAAATTTCCGAGGAGAACAAAAAGCATTACCATCACGTCGGCATTCCCATTTCTGGTTCGACAGTCGAAGCAATCGGCGGAACGGCAAAGGACAAAGGTAAAAATATTTTTGCGCTCGGCCTCATCGCCAAAATGTTTGACCTCAATATTCCGAAACTCGAAAAACTCATCGGCGAGCGTTTTACCGGCAAAGACCCGAGCATCTTGAACAACGCGCTCGCGGCATTTCACGCTGGCCACGCGAATCCGCTCGGAAATATTTTGGAAACTTTCAAGTTCGTTGACAGCCAGAAAAAAGACGGCCATCAAGTCGTGATGAACGGCAACGAAGCGCTTGGCCTCGGCTTGATCGCTGCCGGCGTGCGTTTCGGCGCGGGTTATCCGATCACGCCTTGGTCGGACATCATGGAATTGCTCCGCCGCGAATTGCCGAAATACGGCGGCACATTTGTGCAGACCGAGGACGAAATTGCCGCGATTTCAATGGCGATTGGCGCAAGTTACGCCGGACGAGTTGCGGTCACGGGTTCGAGCGGCCCGGGAATTTCCTTGAAAACCGAAGCACTTGGCTGGGCGGTCATGGCGGAAATTCCGCTCGTCATCGTGGATGTGCAGCGCGGCGGGCCTTCGACCGGAATGCCGACGAGCGTCGAGCAATCCGATTTGAACATCGCCGTCAACGGCGGCCACGGCGATTCGCCGCGCGTCGTCATCGCGCCCGCGAACGTCGAAGATTGTTTTTACATGGCGATTGAAGCCGTCAACATCGCGCGCAAATATTCCGTGCCGGTAATTATTTTGACCGATCAGGGCATCGCGACGCGCATCGAGGCGTTCACCGAGCCGAATCTCGAAAAAGTTTGCCAGGACATTTCGCCAAACCTTTCGCCCGTCGCCGACCACAAGCCTTACGATTTGTCCGCCGCCAACGGCATTACGACGCACCTCGCGCCCGGCACGCGGATCCAAAGTGGAAAATATCCCATCGTCACCGGCCTTGAACACGACGAACTCGGCCATCCGAGCGGTTCGCCAAAAGTCCATATGCAGATGACGGCCAAGCGTCGCAAGAAATTGCAGTCCCTCGGCGCGTCGCTGCCAACGCCTAAAATTTACGGCCCGCCCGAAGGAAATGTTTTGCTCGTCGGCTGGGGTTCGACCGAAGGCCCGATCAAGGAAGCCGTGGACCGTGCGCGCGCCGCCGGCGACAGCGTTTCCTCGATTCATATCCGGCACATCAATCCGCTGCCGAATGGACTTGAAAATATTTTTTCCGGGTTCAATCACGTCCTCGTCGTGGAAATGAATGACGAAGGACTTTACGGTTTCGGCCAGCTCGGCGCTTTGCTGCGCGCACGTTATTGCGACCCAAAAATCCAAGGCATCAACAAAACTGACGGCCTGACTTGGAAAGTTAAAGAAATTCTCGAACGCGCCAAAACCAACGTCTCCGCCGGATTGCGCAAACTTTAATTCGATTTTTATGAGCGAAACTTTGACCGAAATTCCCAATCGCAACGCCGGAAATATTAGTGGCACAGGCTTCCAGCCTGCTGGCGGGCAGGATGCCCGCCCCACTACTTTGCCGGAAGAACGCAAGGGCCTGACCAAAAAGGAAATCGCCGCCGACCATCCGACTTGGTGCCCCGGCTGCGGAGATTTTTCCGTGCTCGCACTGTATTTCAAGCTGATCGAAAAGCGCAAGATGTGGCACGAAAAAATCACCACCGTCGCGGGCATCGGCTGTTCCAGCCGCTTTCCGTATTTCGTGCAGGCGCACGGCGCACATTATATTCACGGTCGCGCGCTGCCGTTCGCGAGCGGCATTTCGCTTTCGCGACCGGATTTGCACGTCTTTGTTTTCGGCGGCGACGGCGACGCGTTTTCCATCGGCGGAAATCATTTCAATCACACCGCGCGCAAGAACGTCAAGCTGACCTATTGCGTCATGGACAACTGGGTCTACGGCCTCACGAAAAAACAGACCTCGCCCACGTCGCCGCTCGGTTTCAAGAGCAAGACCGATCAATGGGGCGCGGTGGATTATCCGATCAACCCGATGAAGCAGGCGATTTCTGCGGGCGCAACATTCGTCGCGCGCACGACTTCCACGAATCCGAACCATGTTCTGGCGATGATGGAGGCGGCGATGGATCACGACGGTTTCAGCTTCATCGAATGCTTGAGCGAGTGCGTGGAATTTTACGACGGCGCGTTCGACGCCAGCAACCCGCGCAAAGGCGGCGTGTTCAACGAAGTCCCGAAAAACCACGACGTGACCGACGAACTCGCGGCCTACAAACTCGCGGGCGAACCGTTCCCCGGCAATTTCGGCATTTTCTACAAGGTCAACAAGCCGACCAAGAATGCGAAGGAAGCAGAGATCAACAAAACGTTCCAGAGCAAAGTCACCGGCCTGAAAGACTGGCAGATTCTCCAGAAGAATTTCGACCGGATGAAATAAATTTTTTCGACGCAAAACGCTCCGGCTCGCATCGGGGCGTTTTTGTTTTTATTGCGCACCAAAACAAACTACAATTTTCCAATGCGTTCGTTCGGAAAAAATCAATTAACAGAGATTGAGGTTTTTTTTCTTCATGCTGCGTCGCTGACAAAAGCTTCCACCGAGCTTATCCTACCGACCAAATATCTTACTGCGTTAATTGCATGTGACTCCGATCAATTTTCTGTGGATGAAATCAGTAATTTTGCGAAGGCGTTATTAGAAAAGGGCGCAGTTTATTTGTGCTTTTGGGGAAAAGGCTGCGAACGGTTTCATGACATCGTTGATGAAGTCGAAGTTGAAATGGAAACTTTGGGAAAACCGTGTCCGGCTCGCCATGACGGAATATTGATGACGACTTGGCATAAGGACGAGTCACTTGATCAAGCTTTGTGGTTTTTGCTTTCATGTGCGTGGCCACTTGATGATGAAATTGAATCGTGTTCCACCGTTGTAATAACAATCGGAAACGAGTCTTGGGCAAATAGCGTTGCCAGCCGCTTGGAAAACATGGATCAATTTCGAAAAGAAATTTCCGACGCTGATTAAATTTTCGGAAAGCTTTCCATGGCCCACATCCACGAAAAAATTGATTTCACCGTCGCGATCTTTGTCGTTCACGACGGAAAAATTCTGCTCGTCCATCATCGCAAGCTCGACAAGTGGCTGCCCCTCGGCGGGCACATCGAGCTGGACGAAGACCCGGAGCAGGCCGCGTTGCGCGAGGCGAAGGAAGAAAGCGGGCTCGATGTGGAACTGCTCGGCGAGCGTCCGCCCACGACTTCGCCCGGCACGCGCGCGCTCATCGCGCCGCGCTTTCTCGACATCCATCGCATCAACGAAACGCACGAACACATTGGACTGATTTATTGGGGGCGACCGAAAATAGTGGCACAAGCTTCCAGCCTGTGTGGTTCAGAAACTCACGGGCAAGATGCCCGTGCCACTATTAAACTCGCGACCGAGGAACATCACGACATCCGCTGGTGTTCCGCTGGTGAATTGGACAAGCTGCAACCGCCGATGACCGACGCGGTGAAATGGTATTGCCGCCAGGCCATCGCGGAGATTTCCAGCCGTCCATGACCGCGAACCAGAAAATCCGCAACACCTCCTTTGTCATCGAGGGACTGAACTCCTTCGCGACGGTTCTTTATTTCAACTACCTCTACTTTTTCATGCAGGCGCGGTTCGGTTTCAGCGACAAGGGCAACCTCGCCCTCGCCGCGCTGCTGGGTTTCATTTACGTCTTCGCGGCGTGGCAGGGCGGAAAATTCGCGCACCGGCTCGGATATTTTCTCACGCTCAAACTCGGCTTCGCGGTGATGCTCGCCGGACTGTTCGCCGGTTTATTGCTCAATTCGATGGCTGGAAAAATTTTCGCCGCCGCCGTCGTCACCATCGGCATGTGCGCGACGTGGCCGACGCTCGAAGCGCTCGTCAGCGAAAGCGAAACGGCCGCTGGCGTCCCGCGCGTCGTCGGCATCTACAATATCACCTGGGCCGTGGCGAACGCCGTCGCATATTTCATCGGCGGCACGCTCATCAAACTGTTCGGGTTCAAAATCATTTTCATCGCGCCCATCGTCATCGTGCTCGCGCAACTCGTCCTGACGTTTTGGATGGAAAAATTCGCGAAGGAAATCACGCCCGTGCGCGCCGGAAAAATTTCCGCGCCGCCGCCCGACCCGAATCGTCCGTCTCCGGCGAAGGCAAAAACATTTTTGCAAATGGCGTGGCTCGCGAATCCGTTCGCCTACATCGCCATCAACACGCTCATCGCCGTCATTCCCGGCCTCGCCGCGAAATTCCAGATGTCGCCCATGCTCGCGGGATTCATCTGCTCGCTGTGGTGTTTCGTGCGGCTCGGCACGTTCATCGTGCTGTGGCGCTGGACGGACTGGCATTATCGCTTCGGCTGGCTTGCCGGCGCATTTGCGATGCTCATCCTGTCCTTTGCGGCGATTCTGCTTTCGCCGAATATTTATTCGCTCATCGGCGCGCAAATCTTTTTCGGCGTCGCCATCGGGCTGATTTATTATTCGTCGCTGTTCTACTCGATGGACGGCGGCGACGCGAAAAGCGAGCACGGCGGCATCCACGAGGCGGCGATCGGCCTGGGCAATTGCGTCGGCCCCGGCATCGGCGCGGCGGCGTTGCAATTCCTGCCGCAATTTCAAAACAGCGGCGCGATCGCCGTGAGCGTGCTGCTGCTGTGTGGATTTGGCGGATTGATTGGAATCTGGAAAACGGCGAAGTGAAATCAAGTCGCGAAGCGACATTGGAAATTAGCCAGCTACGAAGTGGCTGGTTTCGAGATAAAATGATTTTCGTCCTGAAAGGACGATAGGTTTTCCGAATATTTTCCATCGTCCCTTTCGGGACGCGCTGTTTTATTTGCGTGTTTCCAGCCACTTCGTAGCTGGCTAATTTCCGCTGCTCTTTCAGAGCCAGTGAAGCAGCAAACTTGTTTTCTTCTTCATAATTTTGTGGTTAAACTTTTCCCATGTCTGCTGAACAAGAAAATCAACAAGCGCCTGCGCCGCCCAATCCTGAACGCAAAACCCTCGACGACCGCGCGAAGATGACGGAACTGGAACGCATCCGGCATTCCGCCGCGCACGTCATGGCCACCGCGATTCTGCGGCTCTGGCCGGACGCGCAATTCGCCGCCGGGCCGCCGGTTGAGAATGGTTTTTATTACGACGTGGAACTCGCGCATCGCATCGCGCCGGAAGATTTCTCCGCCATCGAGGCCGAGATGAAAAAAGAGATCAAGGCGAACCACACGTTTGAAAAAGTCATCGTCACGCGCGAACAGGCGTTGCAGGACGCGAACGAAGGCCGCCTCGCCGCGTTGAATCCACGCGGCACGCCGAGCAAATTCAAATTGGACATCGTCCAGAACATTCCCGAAGGCGAGCCGATTTCGTATTTCAAGAACGGCGATTTTCTCGACCTTTGCGCCGGGCCGCACGTGATGCGCACCGGCAACATCGGCGCGTTCAAGCTCACGCACGTGGCCAGCGCGTATTACAAGGGCGACGAGCGCAACCCGCAGCTCCAGCGCATCTACGGCACGGCGTTCAAGAACAAGACCGAGATGGACGCCT
>DASXED010000094.1:0-2292 GCA_036490295.1 Verrucomicrobiia bacterium
CGCCGCTACGCCGATTCTTGTCAAAATCGCGCCCGACCTTTCATTTGAAGCGCTCGACGAAATTCTCGAATTAGTCTCGTCGCGGCAAATTGCGGGAATCGTCGCGACGAACACGACAACTGCGCGCCCGCAGACAAACGATTCCTATTTGCGGCGCATTTACGCCCAAGCTGGCGGCTTGAGCGGAAAACCGCTGCGCGCCCGCAGCACGGAAATCATCCGCCATATTTTCAAGCAGACGAACGGCAAATTGCCCATCATCGGCGTCGGCGGAATTTTCAGCACGGACGATGCGTGGGAAAAAATCACGGCGGGCGCGTCGCTTTTGCAAATTTACACCGGCCTCGTTTTTGAAGGGCCGGGACTCACAAAGAAAATCGTGGCCGGCCTGCGTAAAAAACTGGAAATGGTCGGAATGAAAAATCTGAGGGAAGCCGTCGGTTCAACTTTGCGGAGTTGATCTTTGTGCCGGATAGCCGATTCAACGCATCCGCCGAGAGCATCTGAATGATCAGATATTGCAGATAAAATTTAAGGCAACCGGAAAGCAGTTCATTGAGTGATTTTGCTATGGACAGGCACGCCGATTCTTTAATAATAGCAATAAGTTATCAACCGGAAGTAAAAACTTATGAGCCGCAATATCGCGCATTACAGATGGCTGTCTAACCCACCAGTGCATTACAATTGGTTTTGCACTGCGCCCATGGAAATCGCCGCAGTTATTCCTGCAACTGATTTTTGGCAACCCGAATCGTTTATTGAAAACTAAAACCGCTAACCAAAAAAATTATGACTCTCACAAAACGCGACCTCGTTACCCGCATCAGCGATGAAACCGGCCTCGGCCAGCAGCAGGTTTTTGACGTGGTGCAGAAAACTCTCGACTACATCACCGAGTCGCTCGCCAAGGGCGACAAGGTGGAACTCCGCAAGTTCGGCGTCTTCGAGGTCAAAGTCCGCAAGGCGCGCGTCGGGCGCAACCCGAACAAACCCGAAACCGACGTGCCGATTCCCGCGCGCTCGATGGTCAAGTTCAAATCTGGCAAGGAAATGCGCGCGCAGGTTTTGAAACTGCCGGCGAAAAGTTAATTTCATAAGGAAAGCAGGAATACAGGAAAAATTTCTTTTCATGCTTTCCTGTTTTCCTAATTAAGTTTTTTTCTTACCTTCTTGGGCATGGAACGATTGCCCGGATTCAGAGATTTTTATCCCGAACCGCTCCCGCACGCCGACACTTGGAGCGCCGACGCGCGCCAGTTCATTTTCGATAAATGGCGCGAAACGGCCAAGCGCTACAATTTCCGCGAATACGACGGCCCGCCGCTCGAACCGCTTGAATTGTTTACGACGAAGAGCGGCGAGGAAATTGTCGGCCAACTCTACAACTTCGTGGACAAGGGTGAACGCGCTATTTCGCTGCGACCGGAAATGACCCCTACCCTTGCGCGCATGGTCGCCGCGCACGAGCGCAATTACAAAAAGCCCATCAAGTGGTTCGCCATTCCGCAATTGTTCCGCTACGAACGCCAGCAGAAAGGCCGCCTGCGTGAACATTTCCAGTTCAACGCCGACATCATCGGCGAGACCGATTCGGCGGCGGACGCGGAATTGATCGCGCTGCTCATTGACACACTGCGCGCGTTTGGTTTGACCGAACAGGATTTCGTCATCCGCTTGAGCAGCCGCAATGCGTGGCACGAATTTTTTCAGGGGAACACACGCGCCCCGCGTGTCGAATCCGGTGCCACGCCGGATTCCGCGCGTGAATATGAATTTTTCCAAATCATTGACAAACTCGAACGCACCGCGCCGGAAGAATCCGAAAAGAAATTGTCGGCGCTCGGATTTTCACTCGCGGACGTGAACCAGTTCATCGAATCCGGCCAGCCCACGGCGGAGCTGGAAAACATTTTGCAAAATCTCGCCGCGCGCGGCCTCGGCAGTTTCGTTAAGATTGATTATCGCGTCATTCGCGGCCTCGCGTATTACACCGGCGTTGTTTTTGAAGCGTTTGATGTCAAAAGCGAATTTCGTGCGATTGCCGGCGGCGGACGCTACGACAACCTCGTCAAGCTCATCAGCGGCGGCAAGGTGAACCTGCCCGCGCTCGGCTTCGGCATGGGCGACGTGGTGCTGCTGGAAATTCTCAAGGCGCGCGGCCTGCTGCCGAAATTCGACGCGAACGTGGACGTGTTTGTTTTGATCGAGGATGAAACCCTCCGCCCGCCGTCGCTGAAACTCATCCAGGAATTGCGCGCCGCCGGATTTGCCGTCGAATATCCGCTCACG
>DASXED010000152.1:0-30828 GCA_036490295.1 Verrucomicrobiia bacterium
TCGGCGGGGGCAGCGGCGGCTACGCGGCGGCGCGGACTGCGGCGGGCGCGGGATTAAAAACTGTCGTCATCGAAGGCGGCGAAGAAGTCGGCGGTCTGTGCATCCTGCGCGGCTGTATGCCGACGAAGGCGATGCTTTACGCGGCGGAAGTCAAGCATCTCGCCGAGCACGCGGAAACGTGGGGCGTGCGCGCCGGAAAAGTCACTTTTGATTTTGCGAAAGTCATGGCGCGGAAAAGCGCGCAGGTGAAAGATTTCGCCGATTATCGCGCGCAGCAGCTTAACGCGGGCAAATTCAAATTCATCCGCGCCAACGCCAGCTTTGTGAACGAACATACCTTGGCGCTGACAAGTTTTGGGGGAGTGGAATTGTCGCGGCAGCGTCTTGGACTGCGGCAGTCCTCTGCCGCTTTGTCTGCGGAAGGTTTGCGTGGAAAAGCGCCAGAGGACTGGCGCACTCCAAAACCTTGCGGAATTTCCCTGACCGCGAAAAATTTTGTCATCGCCACCGGCTCGCGCGTCGCGCCGTCACCGCTGCCGCAGCTTGATGAAGTCGGTTTCATCACGAGCGACGATGCGGTTGCGCTGAAGAGATTGCCGAAGTCGCTCATCATTCTCGGCGGCGGCGCGATTGCGTGCGAGTTCGCGCAATTCTTCGCGCGCTTCGGCGTCAAGGTCACGCTCGTCCAGCGCAACAAGCACATTTTGAAGGAATTTGATCCGGACGCGGGAATTGAAATCGAAAAAGTTTTCCGGCGCGAAGGAATCCAGGTTTTTACCGGCACAAAACTTTTGGACGCACAGTTAGTGGCACGGGCGTCCCGCCCGTCCGAATCGCGCGGGCAAGATGCCCGCGCCACTACGAAAACGGTTTCCTTCGATCAAAATGGGAAAACAAATTCCGTTTCCGCAGAACAAATTCTGTTCGCGCTTGGCCGGATTCCGAACATCGCATCTTTGGATTTGGAAAACGCGGGCGTGAAAACGGAAGACGGTTATATCGTCACAAACAAAAAAATGCAGACGAGCGCGCCGCACATTTTCGCGGCGGGCGATTGCACCGGACCCCATGAGATCGTCCACATCGCCGTGACGCAGGGTGAAATCGCGGCGCATAACATCGCGCGGCCAAAATCACCGCGCAAAACGGATCATCGGCTGCTGATTTCCGTCGTCTTCACCGAGCCGCAAGTCGCATTCGTCGGTTTGACTGAAAAAGAAGCGAAAGCGCGCGGAATAAAATTTCTCGCGGCGAGTTATCCGTTCAACGACCACGGCAAATCGCTCATCATGGAGGCGAAGGACGGCTTCGTGAAACTGCTGGCGAATCCAAAATCCGGCGAAATTCTCGGCGGAGCGTGCGTCGGGCCGAGCGGCGGCGAATTGATCCACGAAATTGTCGCGGCGATGGCGAAGCACATGACGGTTCACGAACTCGCCGCGATGCCGCATTATCATCCGACGCTCGCGGAAATCTGGACTTATCCGGCGGAGGAATTGGCGGATCAAATTTCCTGATTCGCTGCTGGATTCTTTTTGCGCGCAATGACCCAGCACTGGACAATCATCGAAATCATCATGGGAATTGCCCAAAGCCACATCAGCCAGTAAAAATATGGCAAAATCATCCAGCAAACTTCAAAAAATGGATTTGATCCCACCAAGTGTTTGACGAATTCAGTGTTCGCCTGCGTTGCATGAGCCGTTGGGCCGATAGCAAACTGATGAGCGATGGCATATTGGCCACCCGACGCAATATTCCATGCAACGGCGCAACCTGCGGATGCTTGCCAGCCAAACGCAAAAGCACCAAACGCCCAGATGCCAAAAGCAAATCCACCCACCGCGAGCACGCCGACCGCCATTGCGCCATAGGAAAACAGGCCGATGGCACAAGCGCCGATGCTGACCGGCGCAACCGCCACTGCGCCATACGCGAACAAAACGCCGAACGCGAAGGCATCATCGGCGGCAATCCACGCCTTCACTGGTTTCAACTCTTTCACCGGCCGGCCGCGTTGCCAGCCGCCTGTGCGGATGTGAATAAACGGCAGGCCGAGCAATTGAAACCGGCTGCGATATTCCCAAAAAGGATTTTTGGGTCTTGTCGCGACTTCCACTCCTGGCAGCCCCAAACGCGATTTTTTTACCGCGCGATAAAACCAGAAGCAAAAGGGAATGAGCAGTAACGGATAACCCAAAATCAACCCGGTCATCAAACCGACGAACAAAGAAGGATTTATTTTGATGAGCGAGTCGCCGCGAGACATCAGCAGGTTGGCAAGCAATATGAATGCGACGATGCCGCCAGCGAGCAGGGGGTAAAAAATCTTGTAAATTTTGCGTTCGCGGTCCGAACGCGCCGCCTTATGGCTCAGGCGCCAAACCCTAAAAAGATTTAGAAATGCCAGCAGAGGACACAAAATCGCGCCGAGCAACCCTATCAAGCCTGCGCCAGTGGCCGTCGCGCCGCCTTTCGCTGCCGTCGTGCCAACGATCGCGGCTTTGGCGGAAATTGTCAGTGCTGGCAGTGTCGCCAAAACGCCAAGCGTGAATGCATGACCTGGATTTGTTCGCGCCAGCGCACCTTCAACAAAGGCCAGAACTTCTTCGTGCAATAATTTTCGTCCGCGCGAGAGCCGTTGTTTCACGGCATCTTCGCTTAATTCCAGATTTTGCGCGACGGCTTGGATGGATTGATGCTCGCGGTAAAACAGAACGAGCGGCTCGCGGTAAATTTCCGGGATGCGTTCGAGCGAACGCCAGAGAATCGTCAATTCTTCGTTGCTGATAGCTTGTTCGGCTGGCAACGGTTCGGGTGAATGCGATTCGGAAATTTGTTCAAGCGATTCGGCGCGGTGGCTCGGCTCGCGTCCTTGCTTGCGTAAAAAATTGTTGATGAGATTTCGCGCGATGCCGCAAAGCCACGCGCGCAATTTTTCCGGCTCGCGCAATCCGGCGAGCTGCTTCCACGCGGTCACGAAAGTTTCCTGCGCCAAATCTTCGCTTGCGGCGAGATTGCCGGTTGCGCTGTAAGCGAGCGAGCAGACGAGCGATTGGTAGCGCGAAACAATGTGGCCGAAGGCGTCGCGGTTGCCGGAGAGGCTTTCGGATACCAAATCCGTGTCAGTGGCGGAAATAATTGCAGTTGTAATCATAGCTGCAACCAAGTGGCCCGCCGCGCCGGAAAGGTGACAGGAAAATTATTTGTCTTCGGGATTAATGCACTTGAACGTGCATGCCGCGAGCGCGCCTGCGGCAAAATTTGCGACGAGATAAATCCAGATGTTCGCGGCTTTTTCCAGGTGCATGACGGTGATGCCGGTGGCGACGGCGGGGTTGAACGCGCCGCCGGAAATTCCGCCGAGTGCGAATGCCATCGTGGCAACGGTGAAACCAATCGCCAGCCCGTAAAATGAATTGCCCGAAGTGGCTTTTGCCGTCGCGACGTTCAGCACGACATAGGCGAGCGCAAATGTGCCGATGAATTCCGCCAGCAGCGAGGGAACGACATTGAGGTCTTTGATGCCATCCACTTTTGGCATCGTGTCGCCTTTCAAAAAATAAACCGCGCACGCCGCCACGACGGCTCCGAGAATTTGTGAAACCCAATATGGAATGACATCCGCCGCCGCACAACGTCCGCGCAGCCACACGGCGAGCGTGACGGCGGGATTGTAATGGCCGCCGGAAACGTGCCCGCCCGCATAAACCATGATCATCAGCGCCGCGCCGATGGCGAGCGGTGCAAGCGCGCCCGCGCCGGGATCAATGACCGTCATGCCGATGGTGAAAACGAGGAAGAACGTGCCGATGAATTCAACGAGATATTTTTTCATGGGTTATGAATTGATTTTCTGATTGTTGGTTTACGCGTTGTAACTGCTGGATGAAGTCGTGCCGCCTTTGCCCGTCCAATTGGTATGATGCGGTGTGGCTCCGGGCGCGTCGTCAATGCGCTTGTAAGTGTGCGCGCCGAAATAATCGCGCTGCGCCTGCAACAAATTCGCCGGAAGAACTGCGCTGCGATATTGATCGTAAAACGCGAGCGCGGTGCTGAAGGCGGGAACTGGAATTCCCTTTTTCGCCGCCGTCGCGACGGTGTTGCGCCAACCTTTTTGGCAGCGCTTTATTTCGCCGCGAAAATAATCGTCCAGCAGCAGGTTCATCAAATTCGGTTTGTTGTCGTAGGCTTCCTTGATCTTGCCGAGGAAACGCGAGCGGATGATGCAGCCGCCGCGCCACATCAACGCGATGCCGCCGTAATTGAGATTCCATTTGTATTCCGCCGCCGCCGCGCGCATGAGCATATAACCTTGCGCGTAGCTGACGATTTTCGAGGCGTAAAGCGCGTCGCGGATGTCGGCGATGAATTGCTTTTTCTTGGCAGGATTCGCGGCGATGCTCGTGAGCGCGGGGCGCGGGCCTTTCAATTTGCGCGCGGCCTTCACGCGTTCATCTTTCAACGCGGAAACGCAGCGCGAATAAACCGCCTCGGCGATCAGCGTGATTGGAATTCCGAGGTCGGCGGAATTTTGAATCGTCCATTTGCCCGTGCCTTTTTGGCCGGCGGTGTCGAGGATTTTGTCCACGAGCGGCGTGCCGTCGGTGTCTTTGAACGCGAAAATGTCACGCGTGATTTCGATGAGATAAGAATCCAATTCACCTTTGTTCCATTCGGCAAAAATGTCGTGCAATTCCGGCGCGCCCAGGCCAAGGCCGTTCTTCAAAATGTTGTAAGCCTCGCCGATCAACTGCATGTCGCCGTATTCGATGCCGTTATGAACCATCTTGACGTAATGACCCGCGCCGCCTTCGCCGACCCAGTCGCAGCACGGTTCCGTAGTGGGGCGGGCATCCTGCCCGCCAGACAGGCTGGAAGCCTGTCCCACTACTTTCGCGGCGATGGATTGGAAAATATTTTTGACGTGCGGCCACGCGGCGGGCGAACCGCCGGGCATGATGGACGGGCCATGTCGCGCGCCTTCTTCGCCGCCGGAAACGCCGGTGCCGATGTAGAGCAGCCTTTTCGACTCGACATATTTCACGCGGCGTTCGGTGTCGGTGAACAGCGAATTGCCGCCGTCAATGATGATGTCGCCCGGTTCGAGCAGCGGCAGCAGGTGTTCGATGAATTCGTCCACGGCGGCGCCGGCTTTGACGAGCATCATCACGCGGCGCGGCTTCTTCAATTTGGAAACCATCTCCGCGAGCGAGTGCGCGCCGATGATTTTTGTGCCCTTGGCCTCGTTGGCCATGAAATGGTCAACCTTCTCGACCGTGCGGTTGAACGCGACGACGGTGAAGCCGTGGTCGTTCATGTTGAGGATGATGTTCTGGCCCATTACGGCCAGGCCGATAAGTGCGATGTCGCCTTGCGGTTCCATAAGTTATCCGCACAGCATAAGCGCAACGCGCGCGCGGCGGCGAGAAAATTTTCGCTGATAAAAAAACGATGGTGAGTGGCTGAATCTTTTTGCGGCCTTGCCTCGATTTGGCGGACAAGTGGCGGTGATTGTGTGAGCCAAAGGACAAGAATTTTTATTCACAGTGGAATCAAAACTTGAAACTTGAGGCTTGAGACTCGAAACTTATTCCATGCCGGTTCCAATCATCAACATCTCGCAGATGCGCGAATGGGAACGCGCGACTTGGGCCAGTGGCCAGACCGAAGCGGAAGTGATTCGCCGTGTCGGGAAAAAGGTTGCCCGTCGCGCGCGCAGGTTCACGCGCCCGGACGATTTGATTTTGATCCTCGCCGGAAAGGGCAACAACGGCAACGACGCCCGCGCGGCGCGGGAATTTCTGGACGGGCGCAAGATTGAACTGCTCGAAATCGCCGCGCCGGAAAATTTCCTGCCTGCGCTCGAAACCGCGCTGGCGCAAAAGCCTGCGCTCATCATTGACGGACTTTTCGGAATCGGCCTGAACCGCCAACTCGACGACGGCTGGATAAAATTGATCCGGCGCGTCAACGAATCGAAAATTCCAATTCTCGCGATTGACGTTCCATCCGGCTTGAACGCGGACACTGGCGAAAACTTTGGCGCGGCGATTGAAGCCGCGATCACTTTGACCGTTGGCGCGCCGAAAATCGGAATGCTCGCGCAGAGTGCGTGGCCGTTTGTCGGGCGGCTTGAAGTTGTGGAAGATGTGGGACTGGTTTCCTGCCCGCACCAAACTGAATTGAACTGGACGCAGCCGGAGGATTTTGAAAATTTTCCGCCGCGCCGCGCCGTCGCCGGACACAAGGGTTCGTTCGGGCATCTGGCGATTATCGCGGGCAGTTTTGGATTTCACGGCTCGTCGGTTCTTGCGGCGCACGCCGCGCAACGCGCGCAGCCCGGACTCGTCACGCTGTTCGCGCAGGAAAAAACTTATCCCGTCGTCGCGCCGCAATTGCAGGCGGCGATGGTCAATGTCTGGAAACCGGAAATGCAATTCCCAAAATCCACGAGCGCGATCTTGATCGGTTCGGGACTTGCCGGGATTGATTCGCCGGAGAAGATGAAAATTTTCACACAATGGCTTTGGAAAGAATCGGAACTGCCGGTCATCGTGGATGCAACCGCGCTGGACTGGCTTCCGGCGGGGGAATTTCTCAAGAACGCAATCCGCGTCGTCACGCCGCATCCGGGCGAGGCGGCGCACTTGCTGAAAACGACGGCGCAAAAAGTCCAGGCAAACCGCGTGCAGTCATTGCGTGAAATTTCAAAGCGATTTGGCAATTGCCGGGTCGTGTTGAAAGGCCATCAGACTTTGATTGGCCGCGCTGACGGAGAAATTTTTGTGAACCCGTCCGGCAATCCGCATCTGGCGCAGGGCGGCAGCGGCGACGCACTGGCGGGATTCATCGCTGGCTTGCTCGCGCAGCCGCCGTTGCAGGCGGACGTGGAGAAGACCATCCGCTACGCCGTCTGGCAGCACGGAAACGCGGCGGACGGATTGCAGGCGGCGCGCGCGAACTGGGCCGTGGAAGATTTGGTGGATGAAATCGGAAACGTGCGGTGACACCGGAAACGGCAAGTTGCCAAACTTGGAACTCAAAACAAAAATGCACTCGCTTTCAATCCTTTGGTGACGCTTCGGCGCGCGGCGTGATTTTTGGCGTCATAAAATTGCGGCGCGTTACACAAACATCGGATGGACAAGAGACGGGGCAGGGCAAACAGCCGGGGCAGCAATCGTTCCGGCTGGCTTGTTATTTTTTCGCATTTTGCTTTTTAGTTTCCAAATTTCAATCCGTTTGGGCAGGATTCAGGAAATTTTTGAAGCGGATTTCGGATTTATGTATCACGGAAAAAAAATCGTCGTTGTCATGCCCGCCTACAATGCGGCCAGGACGGTCACGCAGACCGTTGATGAAGTCCGCCAGCAGGACATCGTGGATGAAATCATCCTCGTGGACGACCGCAGCCGCGACGACACGGTGCAGGTGGCGTCGCAATTGCTCGGCGTGCGCGTCCACGTCCACGAACGCAACACCGGTTACGGCGGCAACCAGAAAACCTGCTACCGCCTCGCGCTCGAAGCGGGCGCGGACATCGTCGTCATGGTCCACCCGGATTATCAATACACGCCCAAGCTGATCCCGGCGCTGGCCTCGATGATTGCGAACGATTTGCATCCGTGCGTGCTGGCCAGCCGCATCCTCGGTGGCTATTCGCTGCAAGGCGGAATGCCGTCATGGAAATATGTGGCGAACCGTTTTCTGACGGCGGCGGAAAATATTTTGCTGGGCGCGAAGCTTTCGGAATACCACACGGGCTACCGCGCTTTTTCGCGGGAAGTTTTGCAGAAGCTCGACTTGTCCAAAAACTCGGACGACTTTGTTTTTGACAACCAGATGCTCGCGCAGATTTTGTGGCACGGCTTCACGATTGGCGAGGTGAGCTGCCCGACGAAATACTTCGAGGAGGCGTCGTCCATCAATTTCCGCCGCAGCGTGAAATACGGTTTCGGCTGTCTGGGCACCGGGTTGAAATTCCGGCTGGCGAAAATGGGGTTGTTGCAATCGGAATTGTTTCCACGCCACGGCAACTGACGGCGCGACGGTGAAATTTAATCGGTCTTCATTCGTCCACATTCGGATTTTCACATTGTTCAAGGCGTCGTAAATCCGCCAAGTCGTCCGCGTTGTAGGCGGGTTCGGCATTGTCATAGAAAATTTTCTGCGCTTTCCATTTCCAATGTTCGACATGGCCGTCGGCGAATGACAAATTTGCCCCTTGTTGATGGCGATCGGCGGGCAAATCAAGCCAATAATCCGAATAACCACTGTTGGGCGACCAATACCCAAAGGTCGCGTCCTGAATGGAGTCTTTCTGTTCGTCAATCAACACAAAGATGCCGGATGGCGGCGGCTGTGTAATTTGAGTGAATTTCATGTAGGTGCCGGTGATGTTCGTGCAGGCGAGGCCGATTTCCATGGTATAACTGCGTGTGCGAAGCAAATCAGGGTGTCCGTCCACGGTGGATTGATCGGCGGGGCAATGATAAATGGCAGGATTTTTGTTGTAAGAGAATATGAGTCCCGCCTCAACATTCACTGGCGTCGAGTCTCCCGGCGCATTGCCGGGACACCAAGAATCCACGTTTGTGGCGGAGGTGATTGCATTAGTCGTATTTGCCCCCGACACAAATCCGCCAACCTGGTTCGGCGGCAGAAAATCATCGTAGTCTGCGATGTAAAGATGGCAGCAATCTTCCAGTTGTTTGAGATTATTATTGCAGACAATCGTCTGCGCGCGGCTTTTGGCCTGCGACAAGGCGGGCAGCAGCAACGCCGCCAGAATGGCGATGATGGCAATCACGACGAGCAGTTCGATGAGCGTAAATCCGCCGCGCGGGAAAAAACCCGTTCTGCAAACGCGACATTTTGCGCCGTGACTTTTCATGCGGACTTTGGCTGCCTGTGTCAAATAATATACGCCGCACAATCGTCCGCCATTCAAAAAAATCAATAAGTCAGCAACTCCAGTTCGCGGATTCCGGCGTCGCCAAGCTGCCAGCGCCCGCCGCGCTGGACGACCAGTTTGCGGCAGGAATTCGCCCTTTCCACGGCTTCGTTGACGGAAAGCAGTTGGAATTTTGCGCGGCTTTTGATTTCCGATTCCGCGCGCGGCATGAGCGCAAAGGCGACGCCGTTGTAATTCAACGCGATTTCGTAACCGGCAATTCCTTCTTTTTCGGCAACGGGATTTTTCAGCACGAACATCGGGTAGCGTTTCAAATAGGGAAAATTCGTCGCGCGCACGAGCACGCGGCAAAGCTCGGTCTGGCTGCGGATGAAATTGAGCAAATCAAATTTTTTTACCGGATTGTGCTCGGCGAGCAGGATTTCACGCGGATCAAGGCCGTTGAGATTCTGGCCGTTCCATTCGCCGTGGTCGTCGCGCTCGCCGGGAAAGGCGGTTTTGAACCACGCCGCGAAGTTGTCGTTGACCAGAACATTTAACTCAAAATGGACGTGCGCGCGTTCTTTCAAAATAACTTCCGCGTTGGAAGTCCTGCCCATCGTGGCGATGACTTCGCCGGCCTTGACCGGCTCGCCGGTTTTCAAACCGGGACGGATTGCGCTCAAGTGCGCGTAAAGCGAATAAATTTCAATCCCCTCGACAACGTGGCGGATGACGATGTAGTTCCCGTAATTCGACAGCGACGGTTTCACGCTGAAATAAACAATTGTGCCGTCGGCGGCGGCCATGACGGGATCGGTCGGTTCGCCGCGCTTGTCGGTCTGCAAATGGCGGATGTCGAGGCCTTCGTGCATCCGCGTGTCGTCGTCGCGCACGCAGCCGAAACTGCCGCTCGTCCACGGCTTGTCCGGCGCGGTCGGCGCGAAAAATTTCAGTTCGCTGCCGCGCTCATACAAATAATGGTTGGCGGTGGGAAATTGAAACGGCGACTGCGCGAACAGCTTTGCGCAGGCAAACAGCGCCGCCAAAAGGATTGGGATTGCGCGGCGGGAAAAAATCATTTCGCCAGGGCCTTTTGATTTTTTTTGCCGACATTGTTGAGGCCGAGCACGAGCTGGCCGGCTTCGTCGCGCGAGGCGTCGGGCGTGAACACCAGCTTGCCGTCGCCGATGCGGCGCGTGATGAGCGGCGCGGCGAGCCAGCGGCCACTGACGAGCTTTTCGCCCCATTGCCCGAAGATGACGAAATGTTTTCCGAGATAGGAGGCGGAATACTGTTCGAGCGTCCATGCGCCGGTCTCGTCAAACTGGATTTCGATGGCGAAGCCGCCCGGCGATTCAATGATCCTGGCCGCGATGATGTTGGCCTCCGTCAAAATCGGGTCTTTGGCAATCGTCACCTGCACCGGATCGGAGCGCAGCACGGAAATGGTCTGCGAAGTGCTCAAGTCGCCCGCGTTGTCGGCGCTGACCTCGATGTGGACGCGCAGCGCGCCGGTAACTTTGTCCTGCTTGTCCTGCTCGTGCTGCTTCTCGGTCTTGCAGCCGCCGGACAATGCCAGCGCCGCCGCCAGCAGCAGAAAAAGATTGAATCGTCGCGCGCAAACTTTCATAGTGGCAACACAAAACCGCAACACGCGGACAAAGTAAAGACACTTATGGGAAAACAACTCAACAAAGCGATAAAACGCCAACGCCGCCAGAAATACATCAAGCGCAAAATCGCACGCGCCAAAGCCAAAAAGCCCGCGCCGAAAAAAGCGGCTTGAATTTGCGTTCGGCAAAAATTGAAAGGCCGCCCGGTCGGGCGGCCTTTTTATTTGTAGCAGCCGATGTGAGTCGGCTCATCTCAAAAATCAGAGCGAACTGACGTTCGCTGCTACAATTTTATTTTTTCGGCAGCGCAAAAATGGAAGGCACGTCCACCGACGGCGAATTCATCAGGAAATGGATGGCGATGATTTCCAGATTTGTGACGAGCGCGACGATTGTGAGGGCGATGATTGTCCAGTTTCCGGTGTTGAAGACGAGCAGGGCGGTGAGCGCGGCGAGCAGGCACAGGCCGTAAAACTTTGCGAGATACGAGTGTGTGGCTGGATACTTTCCGAATTTGAAAAAGCTGATGACGATGATTGCGGCTTCGGAAAAAAGGATGAGCGCGATCAAAATCCAGTTTTGCGCGAGGACGGGTTGGCACAGCCGCCACGCGACGGCGAGGATGAACAGGTAATAAATCACGTCCGTGATGCTGTCGTAGCGGCGGAGCGCGGGCGTGGCCACGCCGAAACGCCGCGCGAGGATGCCGTCATAAATATCCGAAAGCGTGGCGGTGATGAGGATGGGCAGATAAATCCAGCGCGGAACATTCGTCAGCGCGCAAGCCAGGGCGATTGGGCCGAGCAGCAGCCGCAAGGTGGTGAGCGCGAATGGAAGGTGGCGTTTCATGCCGCTGTCTAATTAGGCATTGCGGCTCTTTTTAACTCGCTTCCTTTCCAGCATCAGAAATGTAATGCCAATGATAATTGTAACAACGCCAAAATATGTCACAATGCTCCACGGAGCATGCAACTCGCCAAAGTGCTGGACAACCGCATGGACTTGGTCGTCTGTGAGGGCAAGCGAGTGCGAATCTTCACGTAAAAGTCTCTCTTGTGCGATGATGCAAGCCGGTCCGACAAGCGCACCATAAAAAATCTCGAATGCGCCCAATAAAAACAGACAAACAAATAAAATTAGTTCGGCGATGCTTTTCATGGTTCCGCGTTGTGGATGATGCCAGAAATGGAACGCAAGAAGAACAAGCGCAAATATCAATGCGAACGGCGTCAAAACTAGAATGTAGAAATCGCTCATAGAATCACAAACGATGCCTAACCTATGATTAAGTTGCAAATTTTTGTCCACTGAATTTCATCAAACAAATTCTGCGCCTTCAAAATTTTTCTGTCGAGTGGAATCAGCGCCGTAGGCGCGGCATATTTGTAGAATCGTCGTCGTTAAAAATAAAGCTCCGTAGGAGCGGCATCTGAAAATTATCGCGCGGAATATGCCGCTCCTGACGGAGCTAAAAACATTTTGATTTTTGTTTCTACAAATATGTCGCGCCTACGGCGCTGGCAAATTGCGCGGAGCAAATTTTTCTGTCGGGCGGGAATTTTGTCCCGAACGGGACAATTTGAAAATAGCCCGCAGTTTTAACTGCGGGATTCAATCGCAAAAATTTCCAAGCCCCGCAGGGGCGGCAGAAAATCGGGCGCAAAAATTGAAAACATTTTCTTTCGTCCCGTTGGGACTTGTATTTTTGGTTTGCTTTCCCGCCGTTGAAACGGCGGGCTATTCTCATTCGTCGCTCCGCGACAAAAAAATTCTGTCGAACTGTCGAACGAATTTTTCCAAAAGTTAACAAACGGAACTTGTTCACCGCATCCGTTTTTGGCCTGAAAAAGCTGTGAATAATTCGTGTCCGCGAAATGAGAATCGCTTGATTTGACGGGCTGTTTTGAGTTTTTCACAGGTTGTTCACAGGCGCGTTTCGGTGAACAAGCTGTGCATATCAAATCGTTGTAGGAAAAGAAATTTAGGTTATGATGTTCACAGTTCATTGAATGAACGAGGCGGGCAGTGGCGGTCGAAAGATTGAAGCTGTGCGTTTCCAGGATAATCCCAGGTGACTGGGGAAAAGTCGGGTCAGGCTGGTTGGCGCGACTCCTCTGAAACCAGATCGCAAGATTTGGCGAGGCATAATTCACCGGTTCCTCTGGCGCGTTCGCGCGTGCCAGTAACGCGAAAAACGGAGCCGTGCGGCGAGGGACGATTAGAAACCGTTCCGAACCGGGTCAAGTAGTCCGGGCAGGTTTCGAGCCTGGACGAATCGCAGTTGCCAAAAGGTATTGGTTGCTACTGCGCATCAGCACGGACGGACGGCTCTGGCGGGATTCAAAAATAAAAAGTTGAGTCTGCCAAAAGAAAAACGCCGAAAGGCGGAACAAAACGAGAGTCCGGACCGGGAAGGCCACGCAGGCTGGGCAGGCCGCGTGAAAAACTTCCAGGCGTCGGCGATGTTAAAAACGACACCGCCGGGCTGTGAAAGAAAAGCGACTTGAGAGTGAAGAGGCGAGACCCGTGGCGTCGGGCGAACGCGCTGTCAAAAACGGCGGCTGACCCGGTGCTAATGGTGGAGACGCGAAAGAAATCATAGGCGTGTCTCAACCTGGTTCGCAGATTGGTGGCGCAACCACCAGTTGAAGCGAGCTGAAAAGCCTCACTCGAAATTCAGCGACCGCAAGGCGCTGGACGGCCCTGCTACGAGGCCGGGAACTCCGCTTGCCGTGGAGAATGGCGTCGGGAAGCTGACAGCGTCTGAAACGACGCGCCAAATGTCGGCACGGGAAAGAGAGACTGGCGAACTCCCATCCCCAATTTGTCCCCGTTTGACCGAAAGGTCAGGCGGGGACTTATTTTTGGAAATGGCGCGGAATTGCGCGGCAATTTTTTCAAGCTTCAGGAAACATTGCCGGAAGATTCATCGAACCGTGCAGCACGCGGACGAAAAAAATGTCGTCCGTTCGGACTTGGTAGAAAATCAAATAGCTTTCAAATCCAGCCACGCGAAAGCTTCTGATGCCGGGCTGTTGCAAATCTTTCCGGCGGCGTCCGATCTCTGGATGCTTGACGATCCGCTCAAACGCTGCGGCAATGCGATTCTCAAAACGAATTGAAAGTTCCGGGGAAACTTCGCTGGAAAAGTGCGTGATGATGCCCGCGAAGTCGTCTTCAAAAACCGAACTGAACCTGGCTTTCATTTGGCGGCGGCGCGGGCTTTGGCGGCGATTTCACGCAGCCGCGCCAGCGTGCCGGGACGTTCTGCGCTGGCCAAACCTTCATCAATCATTTTTTGCAGCGTCTTTGACCGCAGCGAATCCTCGATTTCAAAACTAAATTGAATTCGTGCGAGCGCTTCCTGGTTCAAGCTGCGGAAATTTCTTTCCGCGCTCGCCGCGAGCCGTTCTTTGATTTCATCCGTGATGCCTTTGACTTGAAGTTGATGGCTCATGCACAAACCATAACGCATCCATTTTGACTGTCAAATGAAGCCTGCTAAAAATCCGAGGTTAGATTCTGGATACGTTCAATTTTCAGGAAAAAAATTCTTGCCCGTTCAACTTTTTGAGCGCAACTTTGACGGACAAAATTCAACAAATTAAATTTATGGGACGCATCTACAACAACATCATCGAAACCGTCGGGCGCACGCCGCTCGTCAAATTGAACAAAGTCACCGGCGACGCGGGCGCAACCATTTTGCTCAAGTGCGAATTTTTCAATCCGCTCGGCAGCGTCAAGGATCGCATCGGTATGTCCATGATCGAGGACGCCGAAAAACGCGGCGTGTTGAAAAAAGATACCGTCATCATCGAAGCCACCAGCGGCAACACTGGCATCGCGCTCGCATTCGTCGCGGCGGCGAAAGGCTACAAGCTGATTTTGACCATGCCCGAAACCGCCTCGCTCGAACGCCGCACGCTGCTGGCGATGCTTGGCGCGAAACTGGTTTTGACGCCCGGCGCCGAAGGCATGAAAGGCGCGATTGCGCGCGCGGAACAAATCGCAAAGGAAACGCCGCACGCATGGACGGCGCAGCAGTTTGACAACCAGGCCAACGTGGACATCCACAAAAAAACCACCGCCGAGGAAATTTGGGCGGACACGGACGGCAAGGTGGACATTTTGGTCGCGGGCGTCGGCACGGGCGGCACGATCACCGGCTGCGTGGAAGTCATCAAGCCGCGCAAGCCGTCGTTCGTGGCGATTGCCGTTGACCCGAAAGATTCGCCGGTCATCGCGCAGACGCTCGCAGGCCAGCCGTTGAAACCCGGGCCGCATAAAATTCAAGGATTGGGCGCGGGCTTCATTCCGAAAAATCTTCACTTGAAAGATGCCGGTGGAAATTCCCAGATCAGCGAATCCATTCAAGTCTCGAACGACGACGCATTTGCGATGGCGCGACGGCTGGCGAAGGAAGAAGGAATTTTGGTCGGCATTTCAACTGGCGCAAATGTCGTGGCGGCCATTGAAGTGGCGAAGCGTCCTGAAAATAAAGGCAAGCTGATTGTCACGATTGCGCCGTCCACGGGCGAGCGTTATTTGAGCACCGCGCTTGCGGCGGAAGCGCGCGCGGAAGTGGGCGGATAAAATTATGCGAACATTTTCCGGCATTGTTTTAATTGCGGGCTTTTTCATCTTAAATGTTCAAGCCCAGCAAACTAATTCAATGCCGACCGTTCCAATTGGCAAACTGGCATTTGTGACAAGTGATGGCTTTGGAAGTTCTGGAAGAATAAGTGTGATTGAAGGTAGTCATCAAACTTGGACACAGGCTTACAAGACGAGAGACCTTGAGTTTTTGCCGGATGGAAACCGGATTATCTATTCTGCCAATGATGTAATCAGGGGCGAAGACGGAAGGGAATCCGTGGCAAACGGAATCTACATTTACGATCTGACGCAACACACCAACAGCCTTGTAATGACAAATGTTGAAAGTGGCGCAGAACCTTCTGTGTCGCCAGACGGCAGCAAGATTGCTTTTGTCAAATATGGCGATGGGCGAAAAAGCGCGCAGATTTACATGGCAAATGTCGATGGTTCAAATCTGAAACAATTGACCGATGGAGAATATTATAATTGGACTCCAAGATGGTCTCCTGATGGTAAGCAGTTGGTATTTGAAACAACTCGAAATGATAATCCTGACAATCATGTGAAGAATGGCGGATACCGCGATATTTATGTGATGGATACCGATGGACAAAACCAAATAAATCTTACAACAAATTCTTACGGTCATCATCCGTCATGGTCGCCCGATGGAAAATCCATCGCGTATATGGTGCACGGAAATGTATTTGTCATGCGAGCCGACGGTTCAGACAAACAAAATATTAGCAAAGGCACTACGCGAGATTCAGAGCCGTTTTGGTCGCCTGATGGTCAGTGGATTGCGTTTACTAGAACGGCGCCCGCTCCCGATTCAGCAGCGATGGATATTTGGATTATGAAAAGCGACGGGACGGAACAAAGCCAATTGACTTTTAACAAAACCAATTTCACGTCTTACAGCCCTGTTTGGAGCAAGTGAGCCTGTGAAAATAGTTGTTGCGCTGGCGCGGTTTTATTCGTAGTTAATGGGTCGTCGAAGGTTTGATGTCTGCGGTTGGAAGGGTTTTCTAAATCATATTTCCACTGCGGCAATTTCCAAAAAATTCAAAGTTCAACTCCGTTTTTCGGGCGGATTTTTAACTTTCGATTACACAAAGCGATTAGCAATTATGACTGACACAAAAAACAACGGCGAAAAATCGCCGGATTTCGGTTCGGGCTATCTTGAAATCTCCGAGAAGGGATTCGGATTTCTCCGCACCGCCGCGAATCATTTTCATCCGAAGCCCACGGACATTTTCGTCACGCCGGACACCATCCGCCGCAATTTTTTGCGCGAGGGCAGCCATGTGGCCGGGACGACGCAGCCGCCGCATCGCGGCACGAGTCCGCAGCTCAAGACCGTTGACAAGGTCAACGACATGGCGTTTCAAGATTACACCAAGGCCGTGCGTTTTGAAAATCTCACGAGCATTGACCCGATTGAAAAATTTAACCTGGAAACGACACCTGATATTTTGGAAACGCGCGTGATTGATCTCGTCACGCCGATTGGCCGTGGCACGCGCGGTTTGATCGTCGCGCCGCCACGCACGGGCAAGACGACCATCCTCAAGCAAATCTCCAACGCGATCACCACGAATCACCCTGAAGTTTTCGTGATGGTGCTGCTCATTGATGAACGGCCGGAAGAAGTCACGGATTTTCAACGCTCGGTGAAGGCCGAAGTCGTTGCGTCGTCGAACGACATGGATTTGGACACGCACGTCCGCCTTTCGCGATTCATGATCGAGCGTTGCCGCCGCATGGTTGAATCCGGCAAGGATGTTTTCGTTTTGCTTGATTCAATTACGCGCGTCGCCCGCGCATATAATTCTGTTCACAGCGGCAGCGGGCGCACGATGTCCGGCGGCGTGGACGCGCGCGCGCTGGAAATCCCGCGCAAGATGTTCGCCTCGGCGCGCAAGATCGAGGAAGGCGGCTCGCTCACGATTCTGGCGACGGCGCTGGTGGACACCGGTTCGCGCATGGACGAATTGATTTTTCAAGAATTCAAAGGCACGGGCAACATGGAGTTGATTTTGGACCGGAAACTTTCCGACCGCAGATTGTTTCCCGCGATTGACATCCCGAAAAGCGGCACGCGCAAGGAAGAAAAACTTTTTCCGGCGAAAAATCTCGAGGCCATCCGCAAATTGCGCCGCATGATGGTGGATTTGAATCCCATCGAAGCGATGGAAACGCTCACCGCCGCGCTCAAGAAGCACAAAACCAACGACGAACTGCTCGCGAAGCTGGAAAAAGGTTCGTGAATCGTTGAATTGTTAAATCGTTAAATCGTTAAATCGGATTCCTATGCAACGATGCAACGATTCAACGAAGAACGATTTGTCAGAATTACATTCTCGTCCGCCTTTGGAGAGGATGCTGCGAATCCATCAGTCGCTTTCGTCCGGCAAATTTCCCAACGCTTCCACGCTCGCACGCGAACTTGAAGTCAGCACCAAATCCATTCATCGCGACATCGAGTTCATGCGCGACCGGCTCAATTTGCCGATTGAATTCAACAAAACCCGCAACGGCTATTTTTACGATGGAGAAGTCAGCGCATTTCCGACGATGCAAATCACCGAGGGTGAAATTTTCGCGCTCGTCGTCGCGGAAAAAGCGTTGCAACAATATCGCGGCACGAGCTTCGAGAAGCCGCTTTTGAGCGCCATCAAAAAAATGGAACAGGCGCTGCCCGACACGATTTCGCTCAACCTCGCCGACATCGAGCAAACAATTTCCTTCCGCACACGCGCCGAGCAGATTCTTGATTTGGAAATTTTCGACGTGCTCGCCAAAGCCGCCGCGCGCCGACAGCAAATCGAACTGGCCTATCGCAAACCCGGCCAGACCAAATCCGAATCGCGCATTGTTGACCCGTATCATTTAGCAAACATAAATGGTGAATGGTATCTGTTCGCGTTCGACCACGCGCGAAAAGACATCCGCACTTTTGCTCCTGCACGGATCAAATCCGTGAAGCCAACTGGAAAAATTTTCGCGCGGCCGGAAAAGTTCTCACTGGAAAAAAGATTGCGCGACAGTTTCGGCGTCCATTCCGGCGAAGGCGAATTTGAAGTTGTCATCCGTTTCAATCCCCGCGCCGCCGATTACGTCCGCGAAAAAAAATGGCATGAGTCGCAGCAGTTGCGCGAATTGAAAAATGGCGGAGTGGAATTGAAATTAAAGCTGTCGAGCCTTTTGGAAATTGAGCGCTGGGTTTTGAGCTGGGGCGGCGATGCAAAAGTTTTGAAGCCGCGCGAACTGGCCGAGGCCGTCCGCAATTCGGCCACGCGGATTCTGAAAGTTTAGGCGATTTTGAAATTCGGCGATTGCGCCAGGAATTTTTTAGGATTCTGGAAAATTACTTTCTCAATTGCATTTTCCAAATGCCCGCGCTTTTTCATTTCCAAAGCGGTTTTCGGCACGGCGAGCGGATCGCTCACGCCCCAGTCGCACGCGCTGTTGAGCCAGAGCCGTTCGTGGCCGTAAATTTCCAAAATATCAATCGCGCGCGCGGGCGTGCATTTCGTTTCGGGATAGAGCGTCATGCCCGCCCACATTCCGCAGTCCAAAACCATTTCAACGGTGTGTTCCTCGACATGGTCAATGATGACGCGCTCCGGCAAAATGCGCTTGTCGTTTCTCAAAACGTCGAGAATCAATTTTGTTCCTTTCAATTTGTCTTCGAGATGCGGCGTGTGGACTAAAATCAATTGTTTGTGACGCGCAGCCAGATCAACTTGCATTTCCAGCACGCGCATTTCGTTCCGCGAATTTTTGTTCAAGCCGATTTCGCCGATGCCGAGGACATTTGGGCGGTCCAGAAATTTTGGAATCAGCGCGATGACTTCTTCCGCGAGTTTCACGTCTTCGGCTTCCTTGGAATTGATGCAGAGCCAGCAGAAATGTTTCAGGCCGAATTTTGCCGCGCGTTTCGGTTCGTGCTCGGTGAGTTGGGAAAAGTAATCGAAAAATCCGGCGGGCGAACTGCGGTCAAAACCAGCCCAGAACGCCGGTTCGCAGACGGCCTCGCAGCCGGCGACCGCCATGGCCGTGTAATCATCCGTCGTGCGGCTGACCATGTGGGCGTGAGGTTCAATGTAGCGCATGATTATTGGACAATTTTTTGCCATGTCATATCAGATTTCCACCGCACAGTAAACTTGCCTGCGTCCGCTCGAACAATCCGTCCGGTGTCAGAGTGTGGCGTAACTTCGGTTGGATTAGTGCTGGTTTTAATAGTCTCAATCAAATGTCCATTTTCGATAATCCATGTGCCTGTCCGTTTGTATGTGTTTGTGCGATCAGAATGGCTAAACCATGATGACTCAACAAAGCTGCCATCTGCTGCGACGATATTTGTGCATCGCATACTCAATGGCTTGTTTGCTCCACGCGGAAGATTATCTTCTTCTCGCAACCAGGTTCCTGCCATGTTTTGGAGAAAAATTGTATCAAGTTCAGAAGTTTTTACGTGCTGCCAATGCAGCAACATACACGCAGCGGCAATAACGATTAGTAGTCCAATAATTGTGAATTTTTTCATGGCGTGAATCTTTCTAAACATTGTTTCGTTATAAACATTGTTTCGTTAAATAGACACCGCGCTGTTCAAATTTGTATATTTATTTTTTCAGCCATGCGCCTTGAGCACCTTTACTTTCTGCTTTTGCAATTGGTTTCATCGTCAAATCGCTGAACGCGAGCAAAACATTTTTCACCTTTTGGTTTTTGCTGCCGCTCAATTCACCAAGTGCGGTGCGAAAAGCCTTCAATCGAAAATCATCCTTGCCGTCCGCGCGCTCCACGCGGTCGAGGAACGCGGCGAGTTCGATAAGCTTGTGCCGTGCGTCGAGAAAGTAGAGGTCGAGGATTTGCTGCCGTGTCATAGTTTGTTGGGGGAATATAATCGGGAATTCTCCGTGGACAACAGATATGTGGATGCTCAAATAAGGCTTGCATTGATGTCTTTCTGATGCGATTAGGTTTCAAGTTGTGAAACAATTGACAGCCATTTTGTTCAGTCTGGTATTGGTGTGGATGCAGGTTGTTCCCGCGTCCGTGTCAGCCTCGCCAGTTTGTGTGAAGCCAGCTATGGGCAACTGCACTGATTGCTGTGGGCGGATGGATTGCTGCGCTGCGAAACCAGCGTCCAATTCGCAACCTGCGCCCGCAGTTCCGGCGCAATCCAACACGCAAAATCAAATTTCTCTCCTTGCTCCGGCGGTTGTCGTCTGGAATTTGCCACAAAGTCCGGCGAGTTTGGTTTCTTCCGCTTCCGCATCACCGTTGATGGCGATGGCCGCGCCGCTTTATGCGCGGAATTGTTCCCTGCTTCTCTGATTTATTCCCTTAAACGCCCGTAGTGTGCCTTGAGTCGGCGCATTTCGGTTCTCCTGTTTCCTCCACGGAATTTTTGTGCCCGTGAATTGCCTTTGATTTTTCCGTCGCGCACAAACGGCGGCAACTGAAACGGAAATTTATGAAAACTAAAATGATTCTCTTTGCGCTGCTTGTCATTGCCATCGGCGCGGGCATTGTCTGGATTCCGGCGCGTCATTTGGCAGCCGTTGCATCCGGCGGACGCAAGGCTCTTTACTACACTTGCGCCATGCACCCGTGGGTTCGTGAAAGCAAGCCCGGCCCGTGCCCGGTTTGCGGCATGGAACTGACTCCGATTTATGCGAATGCAAGCGGCATGGCCGATACCAATTCAAATTCAGGCATGGTGACGCTTGAACCGGACAGCATCAGCACGATCAATGTGCAAACGGAAATGGTAACAAACCGTCCAGTCAGTCGGATGTTGCATCTGTCGGGCGAGATTGTCGGCAATTCATGGCAGGACGCATGGTTTGAGTTCATCGCTTATCAGCGTGATTTGGCCTGGCTTAAAACCGGCCAGACGCTCCAAGTCGTGGTTGAAGGCGTGCCGGACAAAATTTTCACGGCGCAAATTAAATTGCACGGCATCAAGCCGTTTGCGGATGAAAGTTTTGATATGATGAGCAGCAGCACGACCATGCGCGCGGAAATTTCCAATCCGCCGATTGAAGTCAGCAATTTTGGAAAATACAAATTATTCGACGGACTTCATGCCGAAGCCCACGTCGTCGCCGAAACGGAAAGTGTGCTGACCGTTCCACGCAGCGCAATCATTTCGCGCGGCATCGGCGCGATGGTTTATGTGGACAAGGGCGACGGTCATTACGCACCGCGCGCAATCCTGCTTGGCCGTGTCGGCGATGAGTTTGCCGAAGTAACCGCCGGTTTGAAGGAAGGCGAAAAAGTCGTCACGAACGGCAACGTATTGATTGATTCCGAAGCGCAACTCACCGCTGGCGAATAATTTTATGATTAACCGAATCATCGAATGGTCGCTACGAAATCGCTTTCTCATCGTTTGCGGCGCATTGCTGCTCGCCGGTTTTGGCGTTCGCGCGCTTTATCAAACGCCTGTGGACGCGATTCCTGATTTGAGCGAAAACCAAGTCATCGTTTATGCCGACTGGATGGGACGCAGCCCGCAAGAAGTCGAAGATCAAGTCACTTATCCGCTCTCAGTAAACTTGCAGGGACTCGCGGGCGTGAAAACGGTTCGCGCCGCTTCAATGTTTGGTTTCTCGCTCGTCACAATTGTTTTCGACGACAAAATTGACAATTACTTTGCGCGCTCGCGCGTCCTCGAACGCTTGAATTATCTCGGCGACGTTTTGCCGCAAGGCGTCGAACCGAAACTTGGGCCGGACGCGACGGGTTTGGGTTGGGTTTATCAATACTACTTGGACGTTGACCCAAAAAAATCTCCAAACGGTGGCTACGATCTCGGCCAGTTGCGTTCAATTCAAGATTGGTTCGTGCGTTATCAATTAAATTCCGTTTCCGGCGTCGCGGAAGTCGCCAGCATCGGCGGAGAAGCGCGGCAATATCAAATTGAAGTCTCATCACTGAAGATGCGCGACCGGGGCGTGATGATGATGGACGTGATGAACGCCGTGAAACAAAGTAATCTCAACGTCGGCGGAAAAGTTATTGACGAAAACGGAATGGAATTTGTCGTGCGCGGAATCGGCCTCATAACTTCAATTCCCGATTTGGAAAATATCGTCGTTTCACAGCACAACGGGATGCCGATTTATTTGAAGGACATTGCAACCGTCCAACTCGGCGGCGATTTCCGGCGTGGCGCGCTCGATGTGAACGGACACGAAGTAGTTGGCGGAATCGTCATCATGCGAAATGGTGAAAATGCGATGGCCGTTATCAAGGCAGTAAAAGACAAAATTGCACAAATCTCTTCCGGCTTGCCGCAAGGTGTCAGCATCAAACCGTTTTATGACCGCAGCGATTTGATTTCGCGCACGCTCGGCACACTTAAACATTCGCTGACCGAGGAAATTATTTTAGTCACGCTCGTCATTGTAATTTTCCTGTTTAATTTCCGCAGCATCCTCATCGTCGCGTTGCCATTGCCGCTTTCGATTCTCGTTTCATTTATCCTGATGAATCACTTTGGCATTTCGTCAAACATCATGTCGCTTTCCGGCCTCGCCATTGCCATCGGCGTGCTCGTGGACGCAGGAATTGTCATGGTGGAAAATGTGATTCGTAACGCGGAACAAGCGGAAAAGGGAAAAGGCAGCCGGCTCAACAGCGCGGAGATTTTTGAAGTTACGCTGGCCGCCGCCAAACAAGTTGGCCGCCCGATATTTTTTGCGGTGGTCATCATCATTCTCGCGTTCGTTCCCGTTTTTGCGTTAAGCGGACAGGAGGGGAAATTATTTCATCCGCTCGCGTTCACGAAAACTTTCGCGATGGTTGGCGCGGCGATTCTGGCGATAACGCTCGTGCCGGTATTGTGTGCGTCACTCATTCGCGGGCCATTTCAAGCCGAAGATAAAAACTGGCTGATGAAAATGTTGTTGGCGATTTATGATCCGATTCTTGCGTGGGCTTTGCGCTTTCGGAAAACGGTTTTGATGCTGGCTGGAATTGCTTTGATTGCCGCAATGATTCTTGCCTTTGGTTTGCCGCGACCAATTATTTCCAAACTTTCAACTTTCAACCCTGAACTTTCAACCAAGTTGCAAGGCATGGGCAGTGAATTTATGCCGCCCTTGAACGAAGGCAGCTTGCTTTTCATGCCGGTGCTATTGCCGCAAGTTTCACTTTCGGAAGTGCAACGCATCATGGCGTGGCAAGACACCGTGATTAAGCAGACGCCAGAAGTAGAATCCGTCGCGGGCAAACTTGGCCGTGCCGAAACTGCGACCGACCCCGCGCCCGCGCAGATGATTGAAACCACCATCATGCTCAAACCCGAATCGCAATGGCGCGCAGGCATGACGAAGGAAAAACTCATCGCGGAATTGACGGAAAAACTTGGGCGCGTTCCGGGTTACATTCCGGGATTTCTGCAACCGATTCAAAACCGCATTTTGATGATCAGCACCGGCATTCGCGCGCAGGTTGGCATCAAAGTTCTTGGCGACAATCTGGACGCTATTCAAAAAAAGGCGTTTGAGATTGAAAAAATTGTCCGCACGATTCCCGGTGCGACTGGCGTTGCGGCTTCTCGGATGGAGAGCAAGCCGTATCTGGACATTGAAATCAACCGCGCGCACCTGACGCACTACGGATTGCGCGCGCAAGATATTTTGAATGTTGTCGAAACTGGAATTGGCGGCATGAATGTTTCGACCGTCATTGATGGCCGCGAACGGATTCCAATTCAAGTGCGATTGCAACGCGACGAGCGCGACGACATTGAAAAGTTGGGCGACATTCTTGTTCCGATGGGCATGGGAAAATTTATTCCGCTCGGCCAAGTCGCAACGATTAGTCGTGACGTTGGGCCGGATGAAATTGACAGCGAGAACGGACAACTGCGCGTGTTCGTGCAGGCGAATGTTGAAGGCCGAGACCTCGGTGGTTTTGTGAAAGAAGCGCAAATGCGAATCGCAAAGGAAACCCAGTTGCCGCCGGGCATGACGATTGAATGGAGCGGGCAATACGAAAACCAAATCCGCGCGCAAAAAACTTTGGAACTCATCGTGCCGACGGCGTTGTTCATCATTTTCCTGCTGCTTTACATCGTCTATCACAGTTTGAAAGAAGCGGCGCACGTCATCCTTGCCGTGCCGTTCGCGCTGACCGGCGGAGTTTTTCTGCAATGGTGGCTTGGTTATAATTTCAGCGTCGCGGTTTGGGTTGGTTACATTGCGCTGTTCGGAACGGCAATTCAAACTGGCGTGGTGATGGTGGTTTATTTGCAGGAAGCCGTTGCGAAAAAACGCGCGGAACTTGGTGATAAAATTTCGCAAAATGATTTATTACAGGCGGTGAAAGACGGTGCGCGATTGAGATTGCGGCCAATCGTGATGACCGTGGCAACAATCGTTGCAAGTCTGCTCCCGATTTTATGGAGCAATCGAGCCGGAGCGGAAGTGATGAAGCCATTGGCCGCGCCGATCATCGGCGGCATGGTGAGCAGCCTCGCGTGCATTTTGATTGTCACTCCGATAATCTTCGCATGGCTGCGCGAACGGGAATTGAAAAGCGAAACTGAAACATGACCTGGCTTTGGCAAAGTTTATATTCGGCGGCGGCGATGCTCTGGGAAACGCTCTGGGCGTTGGTCTTGGGATTCAGCCTGTCGGCTTTCGTGCAGGTGTTCTTCCGCAAGGAGCAAATCGCAAAGCATTTCGGCCGCGCCGGTTTGCGCGAGGTGGCGCTGGCGACATTTTTAGGCGCGGCCAGCTCGTCCTGTTCCTACGCGGCGACGGCGACGGCAAAAACTTTTTTCAAAAAGGGCGCGGCGCTAGTGCCGACGCTGGCATTTATGTTCGCTTCGACAAATCTTGTCCTCGAACTCGGATTTATTCTCTGGCTCTTGCTTGGCTGGACATTTCTTCTGGCGGAAGTTGTCGGCGCATTTGTTTTGATTGCCGTCATGTGGCTGCTGGTGAAACTCACTTTGCCAAAAGGGTTGGTTGAAACCGCGCGGGCGCACATTGCCGACGAAGAAGAATCCTGCTGTCACTCGCACGACTCCGGCTTGGAAGCAAAAGAAGAATCCTTCAAAGAAAAAATCCGGCGGCGGGAAATTTGGTCACGCGTGGCTGACGCCTTTTTCATGGATGTGGCGATGCTGTGGAAGGAAATTGTGATTGGCTTTCTCATCGCCGGATTTTTGATGGCTCTCGTTCCTGAAAATTGGTGGAAAAATTTGTTTATCACCAATGGAACAAGTTTCGCGCGCCTGATTGAAAATGCCGTCGTCGGGCCGCTGATTGCGGTCGCCTCATTCGTATGCTCCATCGGCAACATTCCGCTGGCGAGTCTGCTTTGGTCGAACGGCATCAGTTTCGGCGGCGTGATTTCATTTATCTACGCGGACTTGATCATCATCCCGCTGATTCTCATTTACCGGAAATACTACGGCGCAAAAGCCGCGCTTTACATCACAACCATTTTATTTATTTCCATGGTGAGCGCGGGCATCATCGTGGATTTGCTTTTTGCAGTGCTGGGATTGATTCCCGTCGCGCGTCCGGCAAGCGCCATCGCGCAGGCGAGCTTCCAATGGAATTACACGACGTGGCTGGATTTTGCCGCAATTATTTTATGCGGCTGGTTTGCGTGGATTCACTTCAAAAACAAAAGACACATGGCCGCGATGTGAGCGGCTGTCGGCGTTATGCGTTCATCCATTTCAAAATTTGTTTCGCCGCTTCCCGCGTTCCGGTTCCCAAGACATTGTGGTCGGCGCGGATGATTTTGTAATCGCGCAGCGCCGGGCAATTTTTCTTCAACCAGCGCCGGACTGTTGGCCACGGCACAATCGGGTCGAGAATTCCCGTGATGGCGAAGACCGGAACATTTGTGTTTTTTGCGGTTTCGCGCGGATCATTTTGCGCGATTAAATGCAGCCGATGAGTCGCCGCCTGTTTGTCCAGTTCCGTCCGGCGTTCAACGAATTCGTTGATGTGCCCCAAAATGTCCGGTGAATGGCGAAAACGAAAGCGCGCGATTTTCGCGTAGCCGAAAATAATTTGTATCACCAGCCGCAATGAAATTCTCCCGGCGATTTTTTCAGCGAGCCGCACGGTCAGGCGCAGCGGGTGTTTCACAAAACCGCCGGCAAGAATAATTCCTTGCGCTTGAAATTTTTCCCGCCCGGCCAGCGCCCACAATGGTTGCGAGCCGAACGATTCACCAAGAAGCCAGCCACAGGTGATTTCATTTTGCGCGAGCGCGGCTTCAATTGCCGCCGCGTAATCGTCCAGCGACCAAACCAGCGTGCACGGATAAGTCATTTCTATGAAGCGGACTTTTCCGGCAACCGCCTTGCGAAAGCCGCCGATGAGCGTCCAATCGCCGTGCAAACCTGGAAAATAAATCAGCGTCGGAAGCGAACTGTCGCCGTAAATCCGCAATTGTAATTTTTCTCCGCTCACAATTTGTGGAAAAATTCCGCTGTAGTCTTGCAAGTCGCCGCGCTCAAATCTTCGAGCGAACAATTTTTAACGCGCGCGACGGCTTCGGAAATTTCCTTCACATAGGCCGGTTCGCAGCGTTTGCCGCGAAACGGAACCGGCGCGAGATACGGGCAATCTGTTTCGAGCATGAACTTGTCCAGCGGCGCGGCGGCGACGCAATCGCGGACGTTCTGCGCGTTTTTGAACGTGACAATGCCGGTGAAGCTGACGAGCGAGCCGATCTCAAAAACTTTTTTCATCCGCTCGACGCTTTCGCTGAAGCAGTGAAAAACGCCGCGCACTTTTCCGGCAAACGGCTTGAGTTGCGCGAGCGTGTCGTCGAACGAATTACGCTGATGGATGACGCAGTTCAATCCGAATTCGGCGGCGACTTCCATTTGTTGCCGGAAAATTTCAGCCTGCTTTTCCTTGTAGCGCGCGTCGTCGGCTGAAGTGGGGCAGGCATCCTGCCTGCCCGCCGAGCCATCACTCGCGCTGACGCGCTCGCTTGGCAGGCAGGATGCCTGCCCCACTTTTTCACTTGGCAAATGGTGGTAGTCCAAACCCGTTTCGCCAATGGCGACGACTTTTGGATGTCTGGCAAATTCGCGCAGGGCAGGGCGCAAGTCACTCGGCGCGCTCAATGCCTCGGTCGGATGCCAGCCGACGGCGGCAAAGACGTTTGGAAATCGTTCGGCGAGGCGGATGGCGCGTTCGCTGCTGTCCAAACTTGTGCCGATGGAAATGATTTTTGAAATCCCTGCGGCTTGCGCGCGCGCGACGACTTCCGCCAAATCTGGCGCGTAGTCGGGATAATCAAGATGCGCGTGCGTATCAAAAAATATGGACATGGGATTTTTAACCACGAAATACACGAACGACACGAAAAGAAAAGGCCGGGCAGAATCGGGCTCGTGTATTTTGTGTGTTTCGTGGTTTAATCACGGCTTTTTTTCAGCGGAATTCATTTGTTCGAGCGCGGCCAGTTTTTCGGAAATGGAATTTTTGCCCGGATAATCCGGTGATTCTTCGAGAAGCTTTTTGTAATTTTCAATCGCATCGTCGGCGCGGTTTGCCGCCAGAAGTTTTTCGCCGAGCGTCAACCGGATTTGAATCCGCTGCTCCGGCGACGGGTTCAATTTCAACGCCTGTTCATAATTGTAAATGGCCGAGTCTGGCTTGCCTTCCGCGTCGCAAATGTCGGCGAGTTTTTCGGTGAGCACGGCGCTGTTGGTCGTGGTGCCGATGTTTTCGAGATAGCTTGCGGCTTGGGCGAGCCGCGCGCCGTGGGCGATGGCCAGATCAACGACGCGCAGGTGCGACCATTCGATGAGCGGGCTGCGGCGGCGCGCGAGTTCGGCGTGCAACTGCGGCGCCGGTGTGCCGAACGGACGGTAAAGCGGATCGCCGACCACCGTGGTTTGCCAGGACGTGGCCGGCTGGGCGGCGTAGGCGGCTTCGCCGAAGGTAAAGCCTTTTCCCATCCATCGCGCGAGAAAGACGGCGACGTTCGGCGTGGCGGAGAGATACGGCTCATACACGCAGCCCATCGTGCAGGCCGCGCCCCTGGCGAGCAGCGGGCCGCACCAGTTTTGAGTCGTGCTGCGCAATGTCTCCGCGCTGAACGAATGCAAATGATACGCGAACGCGCCGGGCATGAATTCAACTTCCGGCAGTGCGAACGGGCCGGAGACGTTTTGATCATACCAGCCGCAATAAACCGCGATCTGGCTCATGGGAAAATCGGCGGGAAAAGTTCCGGGATTTTTGTCCACCACGGTTTCAAATCCGAGTTGCCGGGAAATTTCCGCCGCGTCCAGAATCCATTCGTCGCCCAGAAAATAGTTCGTGTCCGTCCTGGGCAATCCGCGCGAGTCGAAGTAGGCGCGTCCCCACAAACCGTCGCGCTCGGCCTGCATCGCCTTGTCCACGAGCCCGCGCGCGATGTCGGCGCTTGGGCCGTCCAGCCGCGCGACCATCAGCACGCCGTTCGTGGGATTAAGTTGCGCGGCGTTGGTGGCGCCATAAACCCAGTTTGGCAGCGGGCCGGAAAGCGGAATGTTCATTTCCGCCAGCGGCAGCCAGGATAATTCCGAATCCACCGCCGCTTCGTTGCGGCGGAATTCGGGGCGGACATCCGCGCGGATGGGTTCCTGTAAACCGGGATCGGGCGCGATTTTCAGCGGCACGCCAAAGCACAGGACGGCATAGCGGATTTTGGACGCGATGACTTTGCGGACGATGCGTTCCGGCTGGCCGTTGGTCGCGGGAATGGTGACGGAACCAAGCCGCCAGAGTCCATCGGCCTCCAGTTTTTTGGCGAGCGGCAACTGGAGCGAATCGTGAAATTCCGCGCGCGACATTTCCTCGTTCGTCGTCAGAGAAAAACCATAGATTTGCCTTTTGGGAACCTGGCGCGCCGCCGCGTAATGCTCGGCGACGGCTTTGGATTCCGGCAGCCGCTTGTTGTAAATCACGACAACTTCATCGCCGCCAGCGTGAACCAAAAATGGCGCGAGCGAAAAAAATAAAACGGCGAACTGAATGAAAATTCTTTTCATGCGCTGATGATTTGACCCTTGATTCGCCAAAGCGTTGTAAAATTTAATTTTCGCACGTTATCTTGAGGCCGTCATGCGCAAACATCACGCCTTCGGGCAATTCCGCCTGCGCCTTGTCATGGTCATAATCGTGCGTCAAATGTGTGAAATAAGTCCTCGGCGCATTGATGCGCCGCGCCGCCGTCAGCGCCTCGTCCAGATTCATGTGCGTCGGGTGCGGCTTGGGGCGCAGCGCGTCCAGCACGGCGATTTCCACGCCCCGGATTTTTTCCAGCGCGCCCGGCGGAATTTCCTTGCAGTCGCTCAAATACGCCAGCCGCTTTTTTCCGTTTTGCAAAAACAAATAGCCGTTCGTCGTCATCGAGCCGTGCGGCAAGGGCAGGGGAACGATCTCCAAATCACCAAGCGTGAACGGCGCGTCAATGATGTGCGGTTCGGGATGAAAATAACCTTTGTGAATCGGACGCCCATCGAAGGCGTAAATAAAAACGCGCTGCAAATCTTGCATCGTCGCCGCATTTGCATAAACCGGTAGCGCGCCGCCGCGCAGATCGCAGAAGCGTCGGCAATCGTCCAGACCCATGACGTGGTCCGCGTGCGAATGTGTGAAAATCACCGCGTCGAGCCAGCATATTTTTTCGCGCAAACACTGGAGGCGGAATTCCGGCGGCGTGTCCACGACGAGCTTGATTTTTTCCGTGGCGACGTAAATGGAAGGCCGCGTGCGCCAGTTCTTCGGGTTCGCCAGAAATTCCGGCGGATATTCCTTGCCGATGACCGGCACGCCCTGCGACGTGCCGCTGCCCAGAAATGTGAATTCAAACGCCATGCGGTTTTCAAATTAGCAAAACCGTGCCGTGCGGCGAATGAAAATGATTTTGAAAGAAACAGCCGGAACAACGCGTGTGCAAAAGCGTGTTCCGGCTGCGGTATCCGGGATGCGGTTCATCAGGTCATTGATGCCGTTCCCGAAAAGTCACGTTGCCATGATGTTCATTGAATTGCTCCACGCGCTTTGACCCGTGCTGCCGCCCAGCGCGGAGATTTGGATCACATACATTTTGCCCGGCGTCGTGGGCGTGAGAATCATGCGGCGCGCGCCGGTGAAATTGCCCGCGTTCGTCCATGTCGCGCCGTTGTCCAGGCTGTATTGCAACTGATACATCCGTCCGTTCAACACCGCCGTGCCGCGCACCGTCAACTGGCCGCTCACGCTGTTGTCAATGCTGTTGATCTGCGGCGTGTCCAGCGGGCCGGATGTGCGGTTCGTGCTGACCACTTCGTATCCCGAAGTCAGCAGCGTGTTCAAGTCGTGCCGCGCCTGCCCCTGGCAATACAGCGCGTCCTGCACCAGCGCATCCAGCAGCGCCTGGCGCGAAATATTCTTGGTGAGCGTGCGGTCGGTGCCGCGTTTGCGCGCGTCGGTCATGTCCGCGCTGAACGTGCCTTGCAGCGTCGTCAATTGCGCCGGGGTAAAAGGCGGCGCGGTGAAAACCGGATGACCGTCCAGTGCGGTGGACACGTCCAGCGCCACGTTGCAGACGTCGTTATCAGGCGATTTGGTGAATCCGGTGTAGATGCGGAAATTTCTTACCGGAGTATTGGTCGTTACAGGTGCAGGCATAACATTGCTTTCTCTTTAATGGTTGCAGTTGTTTAAT
>DASXED010000134.1:0-2292 GCA_036490295.1 Verrucomicrobiia bacterium
ACAGGCCCAAATTTCCAAGCCTCTACAGTATCATCAATTAGGGGACTTTTATCTCTTAACGCCAAGTGCCAGCCATGTGCAAAATAAACAATTTTTAACAGCTTCATTAAAGTGAGCTTTGAATCTGATTTTTGAGCCAACTCAATGAAACGGTTTGCAACCGCTATAGATTTGAAAGGTTTTTCCATTAGTATGCGTTTCAGTTAGTGGCGCACAATGAACCATAATACACCACTGCGGTTCAATATAAATGTTCTCCTTGACAAAGCAATGATTTTTACATTCTTCCCACGGAAGCAGCTTCCGTGGGAAGAATGTAACTTTCGCGAAATTCATTCCTGCGGCTTCCTGCTTTTGTTTTCTCCGCGCTTCGGTTAAAAATGTTTTCCCGTATTCGCCAGCGCGCAACTCGGTTTGCCAAATGTTTGGCGTTGCGCTAATCTTTGGCGCATGAAACAAGCGGAAGTCAAAGCGGACACGGCCTGGCGCAAATCGCGTCTCGCCGCGCGTCTGCTGTTGCGCCGTAAAATTCGCCCGCTCCGTCCGCGCGAACAGGCTTTGGCGCGCCGCCTCGCGCAGGATGTCGAAGTGACCAACCGGCTCATCCAGCAGGCGCTTTATTTTCTGGGCATCGGCCCGCGCAAACATGACTTCGACCGCAAACTGGTGGCCGGGCGAAATTGACTGGGCCACAATAGTTGATTTCTTTCCATTCAGGCGCGCCGCAAATGGTTTGTTTCTTCATTCAAAATTCTTCATTCTGATTTCATGTATTTGCCATCGCTTGATGAATTTTTGAAACTGGCCGCGCAGGGAAATCTCATTCCCGTCACGCGCCGCATCCTCGCGGATTTTGAAACGCCGCTCTCGGCGTATCGGAAAATTCGCGGGCAGGGCGAATCTTTTTTGTTCGAGTCGGTCGAAGGCGGCGAACATATCGGGCGCTACTCGTTCGTCGGCTGCAATCCGCGCGCGGTCATCCGGCAGGACGGCCAGCACGTCCAGATTTTTGAGAACGGTCGTGTCACGGAAAGTTTTGTCACCGGCAAGGACGTGAAGGATGGACTCGAAGTCGTCGAGCGCGTGATGAAAAAATACCGCGCGGTGGCCGTGCCGAATCTGCCGCGTTTCACCGGCGGCGCGGTCGGCTTCATCGGCTACGAATTCATCCACGACGTCGAAAAATCCGTGCCGCGTCCGCCGCACGACGAATTGAAAACGCCGGTCATGTATTTTCTCGTCGCCGACCAGCTTTTGATTTTCGACCGCGTCACGCAGACCATCACGATTCTCGTCAACGCGATTCTGGACGATGCGGAAAATCCGGCCGAAGCCTACGAAAACGCGACGAGCGAAATTGACCGCATCATTTCCCTGCTTGAACAGCCGAGCGAACACAGTGCCGTCGGCGTGAACAATGAAATTCCTTCCGTCGCATTTGAATCCAATCAAACGAAGGAAAATTTTTTCGCGAACGTTGAGGCGTCGAAAAAACTCATCACGGCAGGCGACATCATCCAAGTCGTCGGTTCGCAGCGATTTTCCGCGCCGGTGAAGGCGTCGCCGCTGGACATTTATCGCGCGGCGCGCAGCATCAATCCGTCGCCGTATATGTTTTTGCTCGAACTCGACGGATTTTCACTCGTCGGCGCGTCGCCGGAGATTCATGTCCGTTGCGAAGAAGGCAAAGTTGAGATTCGTCCGATTGCCGGAACGCGCCGTCGCGGAAAAAATGAAGCCGAAGATTCCGCGCTGGAAAAAGAATTGCTTGCCGACCCGAAGGAACGCGCCGAGCACGTCATGCTCGTGGACCTCGCGCGCAACGACATCGGGCGCGTCTGCGATTTTGGTTCCGTGCAAGTAAAAGAATTGATGACCATCGAGCGTTACAGCCACGTCATGCACATCGTCACGCAGGTCGAGGGAAAATTGTCCGCCGGTAAAACGAATTATGATCTGATGCGGGCGACGTTTCCGGCGGGCACCGTCAGCGGTGCGCCGAAAATTCGCGCGATGCAGATCATTTCCGAACTCGAAGCGACCGCGCGCGGGCCGTATGCCGGTTGCGTCGGCTATTTTTCCTTCAACGGAAATCTGGACACGTGCATCACCATCCGCACCGCGCTCATCAAGGACGGCAAGGCCTACATCCAGGCCGGCGGCGGCTGGGTGAACGACTCGACGCCGGAAAATGAATTTCAGGAAACGATCAACAAATCCATGGCAATGCGGAAGGCGATTGCGATGGCGGAAGGTTTTGGGCAGTCCTAGTAAAGGAAATTGCACTTTCCG
>DASXED010000025.1:0-13418 GCA_036490295.1 Verrucomicrobiia bacterium
AAAGCTCCACGGCCGAGCGCTTGAAGGCTTCATCGTATCGTTTGTGTTTGCGTGGTTCGTTGTTTTCAATGTTCATTGGTGTTGTGTTCTTTGGCTCACACTATCACCCCAACACTGTCCACCATTTCGAGGCAAGGCCAGTTTGTCATGTGCATAGTCCCAACGCAAAGCGAAAAAAATGGAATTGATTTTTGCGAAGAAGCGATTCCTCGTGGCTTGAAAGGACGCCGAATGCGCCGGTAGGCAACGCCAGCCTGCGGCTTCACTGTGGCCGGTTACAAGTTGGTCGCAACCTTCCAGCCAATGACTTGGCCATCCGGCAAACGCACGGCGTTGGTCTGGTTGGACGCTGGTTCATGCGGCCATGAACCGCCGCCTTCGAGATGCAAGATGGTGTTTTGCCGCGCCGCGATGATTACCGGAATTGTCAAATATCCATAACCGTTGGCGCGCGCAATGACGTTGTATTTTCCGGGTGGAAGTTGCACGGAGAGCGGGTCTTGAAGAATGGTTCCAGAATTATTGCGGACTCTTTGCAGCAATTTCTCATCCGTAGTGAAAATTCTGTAGTCGGAATACTCCGGGCGATTGGGATCGCGCGCGTTGAAATCGGCATTGACCTCGTAGGCGGAATAAACCACCAGTGTGCCATTCGTTGAAATTGCCGCCGGCTGGGGCAATGACGGCCCTACAGTGTCGAGAACGGTTCCGTTTTTTCCAGTGGCGCAACCGGACAAAAAAGAGCCTGCCACAATCAGCATTAAAGCAAAATAAGCTCGCATAGCCCGTTATTTTCCATGGTTTCGTCCAGATTGAAAGTTTCTGAATGAATTTTAATCAAGTATTTACAGCCTTTTAATAAACATTTGGTCTATTCCTTTGTCGAATTACAAATTATGCGAATCCTGCTTGCGGAAGACGAAAAGAAAGTAGCCGACATCATTGTGCGCGGCCTCAAGGCGGAGCGTTATGCCGTGGATGTCCACCATGACGGCCAAAGCGCCTGGGAAGCCGCCAATGCTTACGATTACGACCTCATCATTTTGGATTTGATGCTGCCCGGACTGACCGGCACGGAAGTCCTTGAAAAAATCCGGCGCAAAAACCAGCACGTTCCCATCTTGATCCTCACCGCGCGCGACAGCATGGCCGACAAAATAAAAAATTTTGAAACGGGCGCGGACGATTATCTCACCAAACCGTTTGCCTTCGCCGAATTGCTTTTGCGCATCAAGGCGTTGTTGCGGCGCGGGCCGGTCAACCGCGACAGCGTGCTGCGCGTGGGCGATCTGGAAATTGACCGGCTTTCGCAAAATGTCCGGCGCGGCGGAAAAAAAATCGAACTCACCGCCAAGGAATACTCGCTGCTCGAATATCTGGCGACGCATCCGGGCCGCGTCTTCTCGCGCACCATGATCATTGAGCACGTTTGGGATCAAAGTTTTCAGGGGTTGACCAACATCGTGGATGTCTATGTGCGGCATTTGCGGGAAAAAGTGGATGATGCGTTTCCCATCAAACTGCTTCGCACCGTGCGTGGCGTCGGCTATAGCCTGAACGACGAGACGCAGGCATGAACACGCGCTCCATCAGCTTCCGGTTGGTTGCCTGGTATGCCGGTTTGCTCGCCGGGATTTTTTTGCTGCTCTGCGCGTTGTTGTATCTCGATTTGCGGCATTTTCTGGAAAACCAATTGCGCGAGTCCCAGGCGCGGCGTGCGCGCCAGATTGCGAACACGCTGCTCGTCCACGTCAAACAGACCAGCGAATCTTATGCGGCAAACCAGACGGCAGACTGGTATGACCCGGAAATCAATGACCGTTTCATCCGCATCACGCGCGCCGACGGGACGCTGATTTATGCTTCCGGCGTGCCAAAAGATGGAAGCTTTGACCCGGCTGAAGTTCCAACGCTTCCGCCGTCGGCGCAAACGGAATTTTCCCGCAAGTTGAAATTGCCGGGAGGCAAAACCCTGCTTGTCGCCGCGCTGAATTTCAAATCGTCGGGCAACCCGGCTTATCTGGTGGAATTCGGAGTGTTGCTTGATCCGGTGGAAACGATGCTCAACCATTTGCTTTTGCAACTTGCCCTGGGTTTGCCGCTGGCCATCATCATCATCGCGGGCGGCGGCTATCTGTTGTTGCGCCGGGCCTTGACGCCTGTCGAACAAATCGCCCGCGCTGCCGAACGCATCACCCAGCACAATTTGAGCGAACGCCTGCCGGTCGCACACACCGGCGATGAGTTGGAACGCCTGTCCATTTCGCTTAATCGCATGATTACCCGGCTGGACGACGCTTTTCAAAATTCAAAGCGGTTTGTCGCCGATGCCTCGCATGACTTGCGCACGCCGCTGACGATTCTGCGCGGCGAATTGGAAAATTTCGCGGAAGACGCGCGCCTTGATTCGGAAATGCGCGAACGTGCGGCCAGCCTGTTGGAAGAAGTCGTGCATTTGGGAAAAATCGTGGAGCAATTGTTCACGCTCTCGCGGCTCGACTCCGGCGAAGCGCAAACGGAGTGGACGCGCTTCGATTTGACCGAACTTGCCCAAACCACCGCCGAACAAATGAATCTGCTGGCCGAGGACAAGGGCATTTCCATTTCCTGCGATGTCGGCCAGCCAGTGTCCGTAAAAGGCAATCGCGTGCGGCTCAAACAGGTGGTCGTCAATCTGCTCGACAACGCCATCAAATACACGCCGGAAAAAGGCGCGATCCAATTGCGCGTTCACGGCGTCAACGGCCACGCCGTGCTGGAAGTGAAAGACAACGGCATCGGCATTCCGGCGGACGCGCTGCCGCATGTCTTCGAGCGCTTTTATCGCGTGGATCAGGCTCGTTCCGCCGATTCCGAAAGCGCGGGGCTTGGACTTTCCATCGTCAAAGCGATTTGCATCGCGCACGGCGCGGAAGTGGAAGCGCAAAGCGCCGTTGGCACCGGCAGTTGTTTTCGCGTCAAGCTGCCTTTGTCCAAAAACTAAAAATTTTCCAAGCATGAAATTATTAAACACGAAAGCACGGCTCAAAATATTTTCCAAAATTCTCGCGGCAGTTTTTTTGGTCGGGATTGGCGTTTTTTTGACGGTGCATCATGCGCGTGCCCAAACGCCCGTGGCGACTGATTCAGCCGCCGCGCCAACGGCGGGCGTGGCGAAAGTGACGCGTGAAGATTTATACAAGCAAGTGACGATTGCGGCGGAGTTTCGCCCTTATGAAGAAGTGGAATTGCACGCAAAAGTTTCCGGCTATGTCAGCAAAATGAACGTGGATTTCGGCGACAAGGTCAAGGCCGGGCAGCTTATGGCCACGCTCGAAGTGCCGGAATTGCAGGATGAATTGGACAACGCCCAGGCCGCCGAGCAAAAGGCCGAGGCCGATTACACCAACGCGCACTTGATTTACACGCGGCTGCAATCAGTCAACAAAGACCATCCCAATCTCGTCGCCGAGCAAGACCTCGACACCGCCGACGCAAATGACCAGACCACCGCCGCCGCGATTGCCGCCGCCAAAGCCAATGCTGAAAAATTTCAAACGATGGTCAGTTACACGCAGATCACCGCGCCGTTTGACGGCGTGGTCACGCACCGTTACGCCGATCCGGGCACGCTCATTCAGGCCGGCACTTCGTCGGACACGCAAGCCCTGCCGCTCGTGCGCGTTTCGGATAATTACCGGCTGCGCCTCGATTTTCCCGTCACGGTGGATTACGTCGAGGACATTCAACTTGGCGACTCCGTTGACGTGCTAGTGGATTCCCTCAATGGCAAAACCTTCACCGGGAAAATTTCCCGCTTCACGCACGACGTGGATGAAGACACCCGCACGATGACCACGGAAATTGAAGTGCCGAATCCAAATTTGGAATTGATGCCGGGAATGTATGCCACCGTGGTTTTGAAAGTTGAAAAACGTCCCAACGCGCTGGCCGTTCCCACCGAAGCCGTTGTCGGCGACAAGACGCACACGGTCTATGTCGTCAACCGCGACAATCAAATCGAAGAGCGCGCCGTCAAGCTCGGCTTGGAAACGCCGGACGCATACGAAGTTCTTTCCGGTTTGCACGAAGGAGATTTGGTGGTCGTCGGCAACCGTTCGGGATTTCAGGCCGGCCAGAAAGTCGAGCCGAAACTCATCCAGCTTTCCATGCGCGATGAAAATTAAAGCAAAAAATTCCGGTCAAACTGCCTGCCGGAAAATTTGATGATCACAGATGTTTTTCCAATGAACACAGTCTTAACTTCCGAACAACTGGAAATTCTGCGCCGGCTGGACGCCTGCACCTTGGCCAACGCCATCGAAACGTTTCACGAACGGCTGCGCAACGAAGGCTTTGCCGACAATTCGATTCACTGCCTGTTTCCAAAACTTCCAGCGCTGCTCGGTTACGCCGCCACGGTGAAAATTCGCGGTTCCGCGCCGCCGACTGCCAGCGGCATTTATCCCGACCGGACGGATTGGTGGAATTACATTCTTTCATTGCCCGCGCCGCGCGTCGTTGTGGTTCAGGACGTGGCCACAAAAGTCGGTTTCGGTTCGTTGCTCGGCGCGGTTCACGTCAACATCCTGCGCGCGCTCGGCTGCGTCGGCGCGGTGACGAATGGCGCGGTGCGCGATCTGCCGGCGGCGGAGAAATTGGGGTTCAATCTTTTTGCCGGAAGCATTTCCGTTTCGCACGCTTACATTCACATTGTTGAATTTGGAACGCCCGTTGAAATTGGCTGCCTAAAAATTCAATCCGGTGATTTGTTGCACGGCGATCTGCACGGCGTGCAAACCATTCCGTCCGACATCGCCGGAAAAATTCCGCGAGCGGCGGCGGAAATCATCGCGCGCGAACAGGAATTGATCGCGCTCTGCCAGTCAAAAGATTTCTCGATTGAAAAATTGCGCGCCGCCGTTGCCAAAGACCGTTCCTAAACGCACTTCATTTCATGTCGCGCTTCGCCATCCGGTTTCCTTACCTGATTATCGTCATTTGCCTCATCACCTGCGTGGTCGGCGTGACCAGCCTGGTGCGAATGCCGGTGGATTTGTTTCCGCCGATTAAAATTCCGGTTGTGGTCGTCGCCACGTTTTTTTCAGGAATGCCCCCGGAGCAGATTGAAAACGATATTACGGGAAGATTTGAAAGATTTTTTACTTTAGGCGCGGGCATTGATCATATTGAATCGCGGTCGCTTCCGGGCGTCAGTCTCATCAAAGTTTATTTTCAGCCAGGTGTGAATCCAGATTCTGCCGTCACGACTATCGCCAATCTGGCGATGGCCAATTTGCGACGCCTGCCGCCGGGCACGTTGCCGCCGGTGGTGTTGAAATTCGACGCGTCGAGTTTGCCCGTCTGTCTCATCACGTTGAAAGGTGAAGGTCTCAACGAAGCGCAGCTCCGCGATCTCGGCCAGTATGGCGTGCGCAATCAAGTCGCCAACGTGCCTGGCGCGTCCGTGCCGCAACCGTTCGGCGGACGCTATCGGCAAATCATGGTTTATGTGGATCCGCTGAAACTGGAAGCGCATCAGTTGAGCGTGATGGACGTTGTGCGTTCGGTGAACGAGGCGAATTTAATTTTGCCCGCCGGCGATGTGAAAATCGGGCCGTTCGACGCGAATCTTTACGCCAACAGCCAGATCAACGACGTCAAAGATATTAATTCATTGCCGCTGAAAACGGTCGGCGACACTTCGGTGCTGGTGGCGGATGTCGGCAAAGCCGCCGATGCGTCGCAAATCCAATACAACATCGTGCGCATTGACGGGCAGCCTTCCATTTATTTGCCGGTGCTGAAACAAGGCGGCGATGCCAACACGATTTCCGTCGTGAACGGAATCAAAAATGCCGTGGCGCATTTGCTCGACGTGCCTAAACAACTCGTGACGAAAGTTGTTTTTGACCAATCCGTTTTCGTCAAAAACGCGATTGAAAATCTCATTCACGAAGGCGCGATGGGTTTGATTCTCACCGGCGCAATGATTCTGATTTTTCTTGGCAGCATGAGAGCGACAGTCGCGGTTTTTCTTTCAATTCCACTTTCCGCGCTGGCCACTTTCATCGCGCTTTCAGCCGGCGACAACACGATCAACGCCATGGTGCTCGGCGGCCTGGCGCTGGCATTTTCCCGCTTGATTGATAACTCCGTCGTCGTTCTGGAAAATATTTTTCGCCACATCGAATTGGGCGAGAAACCGGAAGTTGCCGCCGAACGCGGCGGTCAGGAAGTCGCGTTGCCCGTGCTCGCCGCGACGCTGGCAACGGTTGTGGTTTTTTTTCCGGTGACATTTCTTTACGGCGTCAGCCGGTTTTTATTTACGGCGCTCGCGTTGTCCGTCGTGCTGTCGCTGTTCGCGTCGTATTTCGTGGCGCTGACCGTCGTGCCGCTGTTTTGCGCCAAATTCATCAAAGGACATCACGGCCATGAAACGGAAGGGACTCCCAAATCTTTTGGCCAGCGATTCAACGCGTGGTTCAATCGAAAATTTAATGGAATGCTCGACGGCTATGACCGCTCGGTAAAATTCGCGTTGTTGCGTCCGCTGGCAACCGTGATTGGCATCACGGGAATTTTTATTTTAAGCCTCGGCCTTTATCCATTGATTGGCGAAGCCTATTTTCCGCGCACGGATCCGGGGCAGTTTGTCATCAATCTCAAAGCGCCGACGGGCACGCGGTTGGAAATCACGCAGCAGTTGGTCGAGAAAGTTGAAAATATTGTTCGCGAAGTTGTGCCCACCAACGATGTGAAAATTGTCGTCGCCAACATCGGCGTCACGCCCGGTTTTTCATCCATTTACACACCGAACTCCGGCCAGCATACGGCGTTTGTGCAGGTTGGATTGCAGGATCATCGCCAGGCCAGCAGCTTCGTTTATATGAATCGCGTGCGGGCGCGGTTGCAAAAAGAATTGCCGCAGGTCGTCGCGTATTTTCAGACGGGCGGTCTCGTGGACGCCATTCTTAATCTCGGAATGCCCGCGCCGATGGACATTCAAGTCAGCGGCGCGGACATCCGCGAGGCTCACAAAATCGCCATGCAAATCGCCGGCGAAGTCCGCGCGTTGCCGGGCCTCAGTGATGTGCTGGTGCCGCAGGATGTGGATTTTCCGGCATTGAAAGTGGACATTGACCGCGAACGCGCCAGCGAACTCGGCCTTAACGAAAAGGAAGTCGTCGGTAATGTCATCACGGCTTTGACTTCGGACATGATGATTGCGCCCAGCTATTGGGTGGACCCCAAAAGCGGCAACGACTATATGCTGACCGTTCAGTGTCCAGAAAATTTTGTAAAGAACTTGACGGATTTGAGAGCCATTCCCTTGCGCGGAACGGGCGAGGCGCATTCAACGCGGTTGGATGCCGTCAGCACCATCCGGCATTTTCAGGCGCCGACGGAAGTGGACCATTATCAATTGCAGCGCGTGATAGATGTCTATGTCGCGCCAACTGGCGAAAATTTGAGAAAGGTGCTGGCCGGAGTCAACCGCATCATCCAGCGCACGTCGCTGCCAAAAGACGTGCGGGTCAATGTGCGCGGTTCAGTGGAAGGAATGCAGGCGTCGTTCAAAAGTTTTGGTTTCGGACTGATTCTGTCCATCGTGCTGGTTTATTTGATTCTCGTCGCGCAGTTCCAATCATTCGTTGACCCGCTGTTGATTTTGCTGGCCGTGCCAACAGGCCTGGCCGGCGTGTTGCTGATATTAAGTCTCACCGGCACGACGCTCAACGTCATGTCTTTGATGGGCGTGGTGATGATGGTTGGCATTGTCGTGTCCAACAGCATTTTGATTGTGGATTTCACCCACCGTTTGCGCAAAGAAGGAAGACCGCTTCGCGAAGCCGTGGCGCTCGCCTGCCGCGTGCGCTTGCGTCCCGTGCTGATGACTTCGCTCGCAACGCTGATTGGTCTGATTCCGATGGCTTTAAGTTTGGGCACTGGCAGCGAAGCTTATGCGCCGCTTGCCCGCGCCATCATCGGCGGCCTGGCCGTCTCGGTCGTTCTGACGGTTTATATTGTTCCGGCGGCGTATCTGCTGGTTTATCGGAAAACTGAAAAGAATTCATCATTGCCGCCACCAGCCCCATAAAAGAGACAGCCATGAATTCAAATTACCAAATCGTCTAAACGAAGTTATGCCTAAATTTGCCATTCGTTATCCGTATTTAATTATTGTCCTGTGCCTCATCACTTGCGTCGTGGGTGTGACGAGTTTGGTGCGTATGCCGGTGGATCTTTTTCCGGCCATCCGCATTCCGGTTGTAGTTGTGGCTACGTTTTATTCCGGCATGCCGCCGGAACAAATCGAGAACGACATCACCGGACGTTTTGAAAGATTTTTTACTTTGGGCAGCGGCATTGACCACATCGAATCACGCTCATTGCCGGGCGTCAGTTTGATCAAAATTTATTTTCAGCCGGGCACCGACCCGGATTCGGCGGTGACAACGATTGCCAATTTGGCGTCGGCAAATTTGCGCAAACTGCCGCCGGGAACTTTGCCGCCGGTTGTTTTGAAATTCGACGCGTCCAGTCTGCCCGTGTGTTTGATCACTTTGAAAGGCCAAGGTATGAACGAAGCAGAATTGCGCGACTACGGCCAATACACCGTCCGCAATCAAGTCGCCAACGTGCCCGGTGCGTCCGTGCCGCAGCCATTCGGCGGACGTTACCGTCAAATCATGGTTTATGTGGACCCGCTCAAGCTGGAAGCGCACCAGTTGAGCGTGATGGATGTAGTTCGCGCGGTCAACGACTCTAACCTGATTTTGCCTGCAGGCGACGTGCGTATTGGTCCGTTCGACTACAACCTTTACGCGAACAGCCAGCTTGAAAACATTGACGAAATCAATCATCTCCCGCTCAAGACCGTGGGCAACGCCTCGGTGCTCGTGTCCGACGTGGGCAAAGCCGAAGACGCTTCGCAAATCCAATCCAGCATCGTTCGCGTGGACGGCCAGCCATCCGTTTATCTGCCAGTGTTGAAGCAGGGCGGCAGCACCATCTCCGTCGTGAACGGAATTAAAAACGCCGTCAGTCATCTGCTGGACATACCGGATCAACTGGTCACTAAAGTCGTTTTCGACCAATCCGTCTTCGTAAAAGACGCCATTCAAAACTTGGTGCTCATCGGCGGCATCGGTTTGATTCTCACTGCCGGCCTGATACTGATGTTTTTCAGCAGCTTGCGCGCGACCATCGGAGTTTTGTTGTCCGTTCCCTTGTCCGTATTGGCGGCGTTCATTGCGCTGTCCCTGACCGGCAACACAGTTAATGCCATGATTCTCGGCGGCTTGGCTTTGGCATTTCCTCGGTTGATCAATAACTGTGTCGTCGTTTTGGAAAGCATTTTCCGGCGACTTGAAATTGGCGAATCGCCCGAAGTCGCGGCAGAAAAGGGCGGCAACGATGTCGCGCTGCCAGTTTTGGCCGCGACGCTTTGCACGGCAGTCGTTTTTTTTCCAGTGACGTTTCTTTACGGCGTCAGCAAATTTCTTTTCAGCGCGCTGGCCATCGCGGTCGTTCTGTCGCTGTTTGCGTCTTACTTCGTGGCGATGACCGTCGTGCCGTTGTTTTGCGCGAAATTTTTGAAATCACGCGGAAAAAGCGAACAAATTTCGCCAATGGAAAAACCATCCCGCGCGCGTCGGTTTCAAAACTGGTTCGACGGTTTGTTTGAAAATTATTTACGACGTTACGAACGATTGCTCAACTGGTCGCTCGAACGCCCGCTGGCGACGGTGCTGGTTTTGATGGGATTATGTTTGCTGGGCTTCGGTCTTTATCCGTTCGTCGGCGTTTCCTATTTTCCAAAAACAGATCCCGGGCAGTTTGTCATCAATCTCAAAGCGGCCACGGGCACGCGACTGGAGAAAACCGACCAACTGGTTGAACAAATTGAGCAAATCGTGCGTGAAGTTGTTCCCACCAACGATTTGAAAATCATCGTTTCCAACATTGGCGTCACACCGGGATTTTCTTCAATTTACACTCCCAACTCCGGCCAGCACACGGCGTTTGTTCAAGTTGGACTACAAGACCGTCGCCAGGCCAGCAGTTTCATTTACATGGATCGCGTGCGCGCGCGGCTGCAAAAAGAATTGCCGCAAGTCACCGCGTATTTCCAAACCGGTGGACTCGTGGACGCGATTATCAATTTGGGATTTCCCGCGCCGATTGACATTCAGGTCAGCGGTTCCGATTTGGAGCAGGCACATCGCGTCGCGATGGAATTGGCGCGAAAAGCGCGCGCGCTGCCCGACGTAAGCGACGTGCTCGTGCCGCAGGACATTGATTATCCGGCGTTGCAATTGAACGTGAACCGGATTCATGCCAGCGAACTTGGCCTGACTTCCAAAGAAGTCGTTCAAAATGTCATCACCGCTTTGACTTCGGACATGATGATCGCACCCAGCTATTGGGTGGATCCGAAAACCGGCAACGATTATTTGCTGACCGTTCAATATCCTGAAAATTATGTAAAGAACCTCGCGGATTTGGGAGCCATTCCCTTGCGCGGAACCGGCCATCAACAAACGACGCGGCTCGACGCCGTGAGCGACATTCATCACATGAGTTCGCCCACCGAAGTGGATCATTACCAATTACGCCGCGTCACGGATGTCTATGTCGCTCCGTCCGGCGAAGATTTGAAAGGCGTGACCCGGTCGGTTGAGCAGCTTATCGCCCAGACCAAACTTCCGCCCGGTTTGCACATTGAACTGCGCGGCGTGGTGCAGGGAATGCGAGTGGCCTTCCGCACTTTTGAACTGGGATTGATTCTCGCGGTGCTGCTCGTCTATCTCATTTTGCTGGCGCAATTCAAATCGTTCATTGACCCGCTGCTGATTTTATTGGCCGTGCCCGCAGGCTTGGTCGGCGTGTTGGTCATTTTATTTTTAACGCATACGACGCTCAACGTCATGTCATTGATGGGCGTCGTGATGGTCGTCGGCATCGTTGTATCGAACAGCATTCTCATTCTCGAATTCATCCAACACTTGCGCGCCGAAGGCATGGTCGTCGGTCAGGCGATTCGCGAAGCCTGCCGTGTGCGGATGCGTCCGGTTTTAATTACTTCGCTGGCAACACTCGTCGGCCTTTTGCCAATGGCGGCAAAACTCGGCACCGGCAGCGAAGCTTACGCGCCGCTGGCGCTGGCCATTATTGGCGGACTGATAACTTCGTTCGCGCTGACAATTTTCATCGTGCCGGCGGCTTATCTGCTGGTCTATGGCAAACAAGAAACATCGCCTTCAAAAACCGAAACCGCAATCGAAAAATCCCCGACTGAAAAATGAAAAAATTATTTTCCATCACGCTGCCGCTGTTTTTGGCGGCGCAAGTTTTTGCACAAACGAACGCAAACATTTTGACACTCGCCAACGCGGAAAAAATCGCGCTGAAAAATCATCCGCAAATCGCCGCCGCCAATTATCGCGCGCTCGCCGCGCAGGAAGTGGTCAAAGAAACCCGCGCCGGATATTTTCCGAATGCAAATCTTTACGCGGACGCCGTCGGCGTAAATTCCGAAGGCACGCGCATCATGGCTGGCGGCTTGAATAATCCGAGCGTTTATGATCGCGATGCCGGTGGTTTGGCCGTCAGCCAGCTTATCACCGATTTCGGACACACGGCAAATCTCACGGCCAGTTCCAAATTTCAGGCGCAGGCGGAAAACCAAAATGCCAGCGCCACGCGCGAACAGGTTTTGCTGCAAGTCAACGTCAGTTATTTTGGCGCGCTGGAGGCGCAGGCCGTGCAGAGCGTCGCACAGCAAACTTTTGACACGCGGCAATTATTGCTCGACCAGGTTACTTTACTCTCGTCAAACAAACTCAAGTCGGAGTTGGACGTAAGTTTCGCGCGTGTCGCCTTTCAGGAAGGCAAATTGCTGCTGCAAAAAGCGCAGAACGACTTGGATGACGCGATGACTTCGCTTTCAACTGCGCTGGGTTATCGCGAACCGCAATCGTTCCAACTCACCGAGTCATCGCAATCCGTCCTTTCCAACACGAACGAAGTTTCAAAATTGGTCGAAACGGCTTTGGCCGAACGACCAGAATTGTTGAGCCTGCGCAATCAACATGACGCCGCGCTGCGATTTGCAAAATCAGAACGCGATTCGCGGTTGCCGACAGTTTCCGCCGTCGGTGTGGCCGGTGATGCGCCGGCACATGACAGTCATTTGCCAGACGATTACGCAGTGGGCGGACTTGAATTAAGCATACCCTTGTTCGCGGGCGGACTTTACACGGCGCGTCAGCACGAGGCCGAATTAAAAGCGGAATCTGACAATGAACTTCTATGTGCGCTGGAAGATAATGTTGTGCGCGATGTTCATATTGCGTGGCTGAACGTGAACAACGCGCTGGAGCAGTTTCAAACCACGCAAGAGTTGGTTCGCAACGCCGCTGAAGCTTACGATCTGGCCGAGGCGCGTTACAAAATCGGCAGCAGTTCCATTGTGGAATTGAGCCAGGCGCAGTTGAGCCTGACATCGGCGCAAATCGCCAGCACCAATGCGCGTTACGACGTTCTCATCCAACAGGCCAATCTGGATTACCAGACCGGCGCGCTGCGTTAAACTGCTTTTGTGACAATTCCCTGAATGAATTTTAATTCGGCATTCAAGATACTTTAATGGAGGACGAATAGATTATATTGTTATGAAAATAAAAACTGTTGCCCTAATTGGAACCGCCGTAATCCCGCTGCTGACTGGATGCGCATCTCAACCGATTACGCTTTCGCCCGTCGGCCCCGGATCAGTAAGCCATGCCGAGTATCTTCCAAAAGGCCATTTACAGGTCTTTAGCGACACGGAAACGCACGTCGTTGGCGACGGCCCTCCCTACTACACGCACACGGGTTACAGCATTCATGACGAATCCGGCAAGGTTGTGCAGTTTGTCCCCAATCACACCGGCGACATGGATGAGTCTCCAACCATGGTGACCGTTCCAGCGGGTGATTACAAAATTGTAGCCGAGTCTTCGAGCTATGGGCGTGTGACTGTGCCGGTGTTAGTTCAGGAAGGTAAAACAACAGTCATCCATCTGGATAGGGATTGGAAACCGCCATCAAATGCTTCTACAAATGAATTGGTTCATCTTCCTGATGGAGAAGCGATAGGCTGGAGCAGTTCAACTGCAAAATCGTCGGAATAAAATTAAAGTCCCTGCTGCTGGAGCAGGATGGTTTTCGTCCTGACTTAACTGCTTTCAATCACTTCGACTTGCCGCGCGCGAGCTGATCCACGGAAACGGCGACGATGATGATCGCGCCGATGACGATGAGCTGGATGTTCGTCGAGATTCCCAAAAGCGTGCAGCCGTTGCGAAGAAAGCTGATGAGCAATGTTCCAATGATTGTTCCAAGAATTGTTCCGCGCCCGCCGTTCAGGCTCGCGCCGCCGATGACGACGG
>DASXED010000077.1:0-20517 GCA_036490295.1 Verrucomicrobiia bacterium
GTTTCATTGGCAGGTTGAAAGAAGGAAAAGGCCAGAGTAAAGTCACAAAACTTCCGGTGATGGCAATGGTGCAACGCGGCGGCTCGGTTCGCAGCCAAGTCATGCCGACGGTCAACGGCTTGAATTTGAAACAGGCAATCCGCGACAACGTGGCCGTATTCTCGCAAGTCCACACGGACGCGCACTGGGGTTATCGCGGCCTTGAACATGAATTTGACCATAAATCCGTGAAGCATTGCGGGCGAATACAGCCGCCATGAAGGGGAAAACGTGGTGACGACTTCCAGCGTTGAATCGTTTTTCTCGCTGCTAAAACGTGGCATTGTCGGCACGTTTCACCATGTCAGCCCGCAACATTTGCCGTTGTGTCTCGCGGAGTTTGAACATCGCCACAATTGCCGGAAAATTTCAGACGGTGAGCGCACGGATGTTGGCTTGCAAAAATCAGTCGGAAAGCGTTTGATTTACAAAAGTCATGTCTAAAAAAGCGGTGCAACTATCCGCTTCCCTCAACTGCATAATCCCAGAAAAAACAAACTTTGTGCGCGCCGGAAAAATCGCTTACAAAATGCGCTGATGTCTCGTCCGCGTATTATCGGATTGTTGCTCGTGCTCCTCACGCTGCTGGTTTATCTGCCAGTGACGCGCAACAGCTTTGTCGCCTACGACGACGGCGAATACGTCACGGAAAACCGCATCGTGCAAAACGGCCTGACGTGGGCGGGAATCAAATGGGCGTTCACCACCTTTCATGCGAGCAACTGGCATCCGCTGACGTGGATTTCGCACATGATGGATTGCCAGCTTTTCGGCCTCAACGCCGGGATGCACCATTTCGTCAACGCGCTTTTTCACGCGGTGAATGTGGTTTTGCTTTTTGCGCTGATCTGGAGGCTGACCGGCGCGTTGTGGCCGGGCGCAATTATCGCCGCACTGTTTGCATGGCATCCGCTGCACGTCGAATCCGTGGCATGGGTTTCGGAGCGCAAGGACGTTTTGAGCACGTTCTTCGGGCTGCTGGCGCTTTTGAGTTATGCGCGCTATGCGCAAAGGCGGTCGAGAGTCGAAGGTCGAGAGTCGAAAGCCGGAGATGCTGTTTCTGCCCTCGACTCTCGACTTTCGACCCTCGACTATTTTCTGGCGCTGCTGATGTTTGCGCTTGGGCTGATGGCCAAGCCAATGCTCGTGACATTGCCGTTTGTGCTGCTACTTTTGGATTACTGGCCGTTGAAAAGAGTTGAAGGTTGCCAGTTGAAGGTTGAAGGTTCGGAGGTTCGCAACTTTCTTCAACCTTTAACTTTCAATCTGCAACTTTTGACGGAAAAACTTCCATTTTTCCTTTTGTCGGCGGCGGCGTGCGTCGTGACTTTTCTGGCGCAAAAAGGGCAGGCGGTCGTGTCATTGGACGAAGTTGGGCTGGACTTGCGGCTGGCTAACGTATTTTTGTCCTACGGCAGTTATCTGCTGAAGGCAATCTGGCCGGCAAACCTCGCGGTCATCTATCAATTGCACAGCCAGTTTTCATGGATTCAATTGCTGTCGTCGGCGGCTGCGCTGTTCGTCATCTCGCTGCTGGTCTGGCGTGCGCGGCGACAATGTCCCTATTTGCTGGTCGGGTGGCTGTGGTTTCTGGGGACGCTGGTGCCGGTCATCGGATTGGTGCAGGTCGGCAGCGCGGCGATGGCGGACCGTTACACTTATTTTCCGCTGGTGGGGATATTCATCGCCGTTGTGTTCGGCGTCCGCGATCTGGCAAAACATTTTCGACTGCCAAAAATGATTCCGGCCTGCGGTGCGGTTTTGATTCTTGCCGCGTGCGTGGCGCTCACAGAAAGACAATTAAGTTACTGGCGCAACGATGAAACGCTTTTTGCCCATGCCGCCGCCGTGACGAAGAACAGCGAAATCGCCCACCTCAACCTCGCGGGCATTCTGGCAATGCAAGGCCACAAAACCGAGGCGGTGGCCGAATATCGCAAGGCGTTGCAAATCGAGCCGGGCCGCGCGGAATCCCACGGCGATTTCGCCGCGCTGCTTGATTCCGCCGGCAAACCAGACGAGGCGCTGGCCGAATTCCGGAAAGCGCTGCAAATGAATCCCAAGATCGAGCCGATCCATGACAATTTCGGAGTGCTGCTTGTTGAGCTTGGCCGGCTGGACGAGGCCATTAAACAATTCACCGAGGCTGCGCGCCTGGATCCGACCGACGCGCAGCCGCAATTTTTGACGGGCAAGACGCTGCTCCGGCAAGGCCGCGACGCGGAGGCGATGCGGCATTTCCGCGAGGCCGTCCGGCTCGACCCGGATAATTTTCAAATGCTGGCCTATCTGGCCCGCGTGCTGGCCTCGGACGAGAATTCCCAAGTCCGCGACGGTTCCATCGCTTTGGTCATGGCGTCCAAGGCCAACGCACTTACCGGCGGCGTCCAGCCCGCCATGCTCGACACGCTGGCCATGGCCTACGCCGAACTTGGACATTTCGACGACGCGCAAAAAGCCGCCCAGGACGCCATCACTCTGGCCACAAACTACGGACTGAAAGACGACGCCGACGCCACGCGCCGACGGTTGCAGCTCTACAAAAACAACCAGCCCTGCCGTGAATCATTCACCAACGCGACGGTGGACGCCCCGAAAATTCTGAATAAATTTCTTTATTAAGGTGGAAATTTTCCGGGTGGCATTTTGAATTCCTCTGCCGCGACGCGGATCGTTCACAAACTGGAATTTTAATCTCCGTCCTTGCCGCGCGCAAAAAATCGCTTACAAAATGCGCTGATGTCTCGTCCGCGTATTATCGGATTGCTGCTCGTGCTCGGCACGCTGGCTGTTTATCTGCCGGCGGCCCATCACGGTTTCACACTTTATGACGACGGCGAATACGTCACGGAAAACCGCATCGTGCAAAACGGCCTGACGTGGGCGGGAATCAAATGGGCGTTCACCACCTTTCACGCGAGCAACTGGCATCCGATCACATGGCTTTCGCATATGCTCGACTGCCAGCTTTTCGGCCTCAACGCCGGGATGCACCATTGCGTGAACATGATGTTTCACGCGGCGAATGTGGCTTTGCTTTTTGCGCTGATCTGGAGGCTGACCGGCGCGTTGTGGCCGAGCGCATTTGTCGCCGCGCTGTTCGCCTGGCATCCGCTGCACGTCGAGTCCGTCGCGTGGATTTCGGAACGCAAGGATGTTTTGAGCACGTTCTTCGGGCTGCTGGCGTTGCTGTGTTACACGCGGTTTGCCGAAGAGTCCAAAGCCAAAAGTCCAAAGTCCAAGGTTTTTTACGTTCTGGCGCTGCTGATGTTTGCGCTTGGCCTGATGAGCAAGCCGATGCTCGTCACTCTGCCGTTTGTAATGCTGCTTTTGGATTACTGGCCGCTGAAAAGAGTTGAAGGTTGCAAGTTGAAGGTTGAAGGTTCAAAAGTTGAGAGATTCCAACCTTCAACTTTCAACCTGCGACTTTTAACGGAAAAATTTCCATTTTTCCTTTTGTCGGCGGCGGCGTGCGTCGTGACGTTTCTGGCGCAACACACCGGCGGCGCGGTTGTCTCAATGGACAAAGTTTCGCTTCATTTCCGGCTGGAAAACGCGCTGCTCGCCTATGCGCTTTATTTGTGGAAAATGATCTGGCCCGCGAAACTCGCCATCATTTATCCGCTCGAAAAAGTTTCCGCGCCCGCCGCCGCCGTTGCCGCCGCCGTTTTGATTTTCATTTCCGCCGCCGTCTGGTTCGGGCGCAAACGCGGCCCGTATTTGCTGGTCGGCTGGCTGTGGTTTTTGGGCACGCTGGTGCCGGTCATCGGATTGGTGCAGGTCGGCAGCGCGGCGATGGCGGACCGTTACACTTATTTTCCGCTGGTCGGAATTTTTCTCGCCGCCGCTTTTTTGGCGGACGATTGCGCGCGACGGTTTGGTTTTTTGAAAATTCCCATTTCCATCGCGGCGGTTTTGATTCTCGCCGCGTGCGTGGCGCTCACGGAAAGACAATTAAGTTACTGGTGCGATGATGAAACGCTTTTCCGCCACAACATCGCCTTGACAAAGGACAATGCCGCCGCCCACACGGATCTCGGTGTCGCGCTCCAAAAGCAGGATCGGAAGGCCGGGGCCATGGCCGAATTTCGCAAGGCGCTGCAAATTGCGCCTGACTTGGTCGAGGCGCATAACGATCTTGCCAACCTGCTCGATGACGCGGGCAAGCCGGAGGAAGCGCTGGCGGAATATCAGGAAGCGTTGCGCTTGAACCCCGACGCCACGCCCTCACACAACAACCTCGGCGCTTTGTATGTCGAGCTTGGTCGCTTCGACGCCGCGATGAAACAATACGCCGAGTCCGCGCGGCTCGACCCGGACGACTGGCATCCGCCCTACCTGACGGGCCAGGCGTTGCTCAAACAAGGCCGCGATGCGGAGGCAATTTCCTGTTTCCGCAAAGCCGTGCTCCTCGGTCCGGATAATTTTGAAATGCTGGCCTTTGTCGCGCGCGTGCTGGCCTCGGACGAAAATCCCCGCGCGCGCGACGGCCACGCGGCGTTCGTCATGGCCTCAAAAGCCAACGCCTTGGGCGGCGGTTTCCAACCCGCCACGCTCGGCGCGCTGGCCATGGCCTATGCCGAACTCGGACATTTCGACGACGCGCAAAAAGCCGCCCAGGACGCCGTCACCCTTGCCAGACATTACAACATGACCAACGACGCGGCCGTCATCCAGCGGCAATTGGAACTTTACAAAAACCGACGGCCGTGGCGGGAATCCTTTCTGGCCACCAACACGCCGCCGAAAATTCTTCCGGCACTGTCTCATTAGCAAAATCGCAAAAAAATCATGGCCCGCCCGCGCCTCATCGCCCTGTTGCTCGCGCTCATCACGCTGGCGGTTTATTCGCCGGTGTTGTCCCATGATTTTGTGAATTACGACGATCCCGATTATGTTTCTGAAAATCACATCGTCCAAAACGGTTTGACTTGGGCCGGCGTCAAATGGGCGTTCACGACGTGGTATGCGAGCAACTGGCATCCGCTGACGTGGCTTTCACACATGATGGACTGCGAATTGTTCGGCTTGAATGCCGGCGCGCATCATCTGACCAATGTCCTGTTTCACACCGCCAATGCGATTTTGCTTCTGGCGTTGCTGCTGCGATTGACCGGCGCATTGTGGCCGAGCGCATTTGTCGCCGCGCTGTTCGCGTGGCATCCGCTGCACGTGGAATCCGTCGCGTGGATTTCCGAACGCAAGGATGTTTTAAGCACGTTCTTCGGGCTGCTGACGCTATTGAGTTACACGCGGTTTGCCGAAGAGTCCAAAGTCCAAAGTCCAAAGTCCAAAGTTTTTTACGCCCTGGCGCTGTTTTTTTTCGCGCTTGGTTTGATGGCCAAGCCAATGCTCGTGACATTGCCGTTTGTAATGCTGCTTTTGGATTACTGGCCGCTGAAAAGAGTTGAAGGTTACAAGTTGAAGATTGAAGGTTCAAAAGTTGAGAGATTCCAACCTTTAACTTTCAACCTGCAACTTTTAACGGAAAAATTTCCATTTTTCCTTTTGTCATCCGCTTCGTGCATCGTGACGTTCTTCGCGCAACGCGCCGGCGAATCCGTCCTCTCGCTCCGGCAATATCCGTTGAGCCTGCGCCTCGGCAATGCGCCCATGTCCTACGCGCTTTACCTTTGGAAAATGATCTGGCCGGCGAAACTCGCCATTATTTACCCGCTGCAAAATCATTTGCCGTGGGCTGCGGTTTCATCGGCGGTCATTTTTCTGATTGCCGTTTCATGGCTGGCCTGGCGCGCGCGGCGTCAATTTCCATGGCTGCCCGTCGGCTGGTTTTGGTTTTTGGGAACGCTCGTGCCGGTGATCGGCCTGATGCAAACCGGCACGCAGGCGCTGGCCGACCGTTACACTTATTTTCCGCTCATCGGCATTTTCATCGCCGTCGCGTGGGCGGCAAAAGATTTGATCGCGCGATTTCAAATAAAAATTGTTCCGCCCGCCGCCGCCGCCGTTTTGATTCTGGCGGGCTGCCTGATTTTGACGGAACACCAGTTGGGATTCTGGCAAAACGACGAAACGCTTTTCGGCCACGCCGTCGCCGTGACGGAAAACAACGACGTCGCCCGCGTCAATTTCGGCGTCGCTCTCGAAAAACAGGGGCGCGACGCGGAAGCGCTGGCCAATTACCGGGAAGCGCTGCGCATCAATCCGCGCAGCGTCCAGGCGCACAACAATCTCGCCAATTTTCTGGACGACATGGGCAGGCCGGACGAAGCGTTTGCGGAATATCAAAAAGCGCTGGAGTTGAATCCCAGGGCGCCGCTCGCGCATGACAACCTCGGCACGCTGCTCACCGAGCTTGGCCGGTTTGACGAGGCGATGAATGAATACGCACAGGCCGCGCGATTGGATTCCAGCGATCCGCGCCCGCATTATTTGACGGGCAAGGCGCTCTTGAAACAAGGCCGCGACGCCGAAGCCATTCCGCAATTCCGCGAAGCGTTGCGGCTTGACCCAGATGATTTCCAATCGCTGACGTTTCTGGCGCGCGTGCTGGCGTCCGACGAAGATGAAAAAATCCGCGACGGCGCGCAAGCCGTCGCGCTCGCCGAACGCGCCAATGAGTTGACCGGCGGCGCGCAGCCCTTCGTGCTTGAAACCCTGGCGATGGCTTATGCTGAAAATTCCCGCTTCAACGACGCGCAACAAACCGAACAAAATGCCGTCCGGCTTGCCGAGGCCGCAAACTTGAAGGAAACAAATGAAATGGAACTGCGCCTGCAACTTTACAAAACAGGCCGGCCTTGGCGTGAATCCTTCAAAATCGCGCCGAAGAAATGAATCAGGTTTGCGCCAAGGCGCGGAGCATTCGTTGAGCACGGGAATTTTTCAAAGCTTCCGCCGTGTCAAATTTTTCGCCGAACCACGGCAAAGAAAAAACTTTCGCCGGATCCAAAGACCGTTCCAACAATTTTGTGTTGGAATTTGTCGCCGAATCCGGTTTTGGCGGCGAAACCAAAACGACTTTTGCTTCCGCCCGGAATTTTTCCGGCAACGCTTCGAGCGTGAGCAAAATCTGGTTCACCGCGCCAAGTTTGTTTTGCGCGACGACAATCGGCGTCGCGTGCGTTTCCAAAATCAAATCGCGCGAATCAAAACTTCTTTTGTAGCGGCGCTCTGTGAGCGCCGAAGATTGCGACGGTCGCAGACCGCCGCTACAAACGCCGAGCGGACTCAACAAACCGCCTGCGCCTTCAACCAGCAGCACGTCAAACCGTTTTTGCATCGCGCGGACGTGCGCGAGGACTTGCGAAAGTTTCAGGCGCTTGTTTTCCCGGCGCGCGGCCAGCAACGGCGCGACCGGCGCGCGGAAATGCCACGGATTGATTTCATCGGGCGACAGGATGCCGTCCATCGCGGCGTGAAGCGTGCGGGCGTCATCACGATTGCCGGAGCAAATCGGTTTGAGCGCCGCCGCGTTGACGCCGCGCCCGCGCAAAAATTTCACGAGCAGCGCGGTCAGGACCGTTTTGCCGACGCCGGTGTCCGTGCCGGTGATGAAAAGCGTTTGCTTCATTTGCGAACATCAAAGCGGAAACGGCGTGAAATCACAATGGCCTTGAAATTGGCCTTGAAATGCATAATTGAAAAAATCATTGGTCTCTTGCCTTGATTTTAGGGCGTAGCGGGTTCAGATTCCGCCAGTAGTTTCACCGAAACAGAGTAGTGCAAGCCGCGATTGTCAGCGATACTCAAAAATGAAGCCGAAACTGCCGTGCGCGTGCGAATCGTAAAAGACTCAACGGACAAAAATTATGGGAAAAAATGACCTGTTGAAAATTGCGTTAGGCGCAATAATCGCTGTAGTTTTCAAAGATTTTTTCTCCTGCCTTGTTCGACAAAGCAAGCCATTTGCAACAACCGCCGCTAAAATTTCTGGCAAATGGATTTGGGAACATATGGCTGCAATTGAATTTGCAATTGATTTTGGCTCGACGATTTTATTTGCCGAACTTTTTTTCATTTATCCGTATGATAATTCTCAAGTCAGTTATCAAGGTGTAAGATTTCAAATTCTGCTGGCAGCGTTTATAGCATTACAATTGTGTAGTTCATTTTGGTCTTTTAGACGTTGGATTCGTCGTTAAATTTCAAATTATGACGCGACCGACCTCTCAAAACCGTTGACGTAGTCCGTTTGATTCATTTATCCTGCGCGGCTCGCAAAATGAAATTTTGCGAAAATTTATTGTGAATATCACCGTTGAAAATCTGGCGCCGTGCAAAAAACTCCTCCGCGTGGAAGTGGACGCGAAGGCCGTGGACGAAATTTTTGATTCCATCACCAAGGATTATCAAAAGCAGGCCGCGCTGCCCGGCTTCCGCCCCGGCAAGGCGCCGCGCGACATGGTCGCCAAAAAATACGAGGCCGACATCAAGGACGAGGCCAAGCGCAAACTCATCGGCGAAAATTACCGCAAGGCGCTCGAGGAAAAAAAACTCAACGTGCTCGGCTATCCCGATATTGAGGAAATCCAGTTCGCTCGCGGGCAAAATTTGCAGTTCGCCGCGACCATCGAAACTGCGCCGGAATTTCAATTGCCGGAATACAAAGGCTTGTCCGTCAAGCGCGAAACCAAATCGGTCTCGGACGAGGACGTGGAGCGCGCGCTGGGATTGCTCGCGCAGCAGCACGTCAAATTTGAGACTGTCACGCGCGAATTGAAAATGGGCGATGTCGCGGTCGTGAATTACACCGGCGCCTGCGACGGCAAGCCGATCACGGAAACCGCGCCGACGGCGAAGGGTTTGACGGAGCAGAAAAACTTCTGGGTGGATGTCGCGCCGAATACGTTCATCGCCGGGTTCGCCGAGCAACTCATCGGCGCAAAGGCTGGCGACAAGCGCACGGTCAGCGTGGATTTTCCCGCCGATTTCGTGACGAAGGAACTCGCGGGCAAAAAAGGAATTTTTGAAGTTGAAATCGCCGAGGTGAAGGAAAAAGTTTCGCCGCCGGTGGACGATGAACTTGCAAAAAAATTCGGCGCGGAAAACCTTGAGAAACTCCGCGCGGGCGTCCGCTTGGATTTGGAAAATGAATTGAAGTATTCGCAGGGCAGGGCGGTTCGCGGGCAAATCATTGACGCGCTGCTGGGCGGCGCGAATTTTGATTTGCCGGAAACGGCTGTCGCGCACGAGACGAAGAATGTCGTCTATAACATCGTGCAGGAAAATTCCAAGCGCGGCGTGCCGCGCGACCTGATTGAAAAGCAAAAAGAGGAGATTTACACGGCGGCGGCGCGCAGCGCGAAGGATCGCGTGCGGCTGGCGTTTTTGATCCAGCGCATCGCGGAGCAGGAAAAGATTTCCGTGTCGCAGGAGGAGGTTTTGCAGCGCGTGCAGTCGCTGGCGGCGGCATATCAGATTCCGCCGGACAAATTCATAAAGGATTTGCAGAAGCGCAACGGCATCAACGAGCTTTATGACCAGATTGCACACGAGAAAGTTCTCAATTTTCTGGAAATAAATGCCAAAATCGAGGATGTCCCGGCGGCGAAATAAAAACAATCGCCGCGAAGGAACGCAAAGACTACAAGGCGAAAATGCAATTTCCTCTTTCACGGCAATTAACTAAATGGTTACTTTTGCGTCGCTTGAAGCGTCTTGCATTTGACGAATCGCGGCAAAAGCTGCAAAATCAAGCGCCATGAAAAGTTTCAGCGTTGTTTCAATTTTATTCTCGGCGGTTTTTGCCGCCGCCGCGCAGACGAACACGGACGCGGGCGTGACGCGCGCGATGTCGTTGACCGACTGCATCCAGCAGGCGTTGCAGCACAACCTCGACGTGCAGATCGAGCGCTACGATCCGCAGGTCTCGCTTTACAACTTGAACGCGGCATACGGCGGCTACGACCCGACGTTGAGCATTTCCGGCCAGCACGAATACAACGTGGCTCCGTCTATTTTCAACCCGTCTTTTACCAATCAAACTCCGGCGACCATTTCCAAGGGCGACAGTTTTAATTCTGGCATCGCCGGCACGCTGCCGGAGGGGTTGCAATATGATTTCAGCGGCAACATCTCCGACACAACCTTCAACCAAAGCCCCAATTCAACCGAGAGCAGCAGCGGCTCGATTGGCGTCAGCCTCACGCAGCCGCTGTTGAAAAATTTCTGGATTGACAGCACGCGGCTGACGATCTGGGTCGCGAAAAACCGGTTGAAATACTCCGAACAGGGATTGCGCGAGCAGCTCATCACCTCGGTCACCGCCGTGGCGAACGCCTATTACGAACTCATTTTCGCGCAGCAAAACGTGAACGTGCAGCAGGAGGCGCTGACGCTCGCGCAGACGCAATTGGACCAGGACAACCAGCGCGTGCAAATCGGCACGCTCGCGCAGTTGAGCGTCCAGCAGGACAAGGCGCAGGTCGCGTCGAGCCGGGCGAACTTGATCACGGCGCAAAGCACGCTGGAAACGGACCAGAACACGTTGAAGAATTTGATCACCGACGAATATGCCAAATGGCACGACACGGACATTCAACCCACCGAAACCCTCGCCGCGCCGATGCAGTTGTTCGACTTGCAGGACAGTTGGAGCAAGGGCATGACCGAGCGCCCCGATTTGCTGCAGGCGCGGCTGAACGTGGAGCAGGAAGGCATCCAGTTGAAATACTATCGCAACCAGCTTTTTCCCGAACTCGACTTGATCGGCACTTACGGTTACAACGGCGCGTCGAAGGAATACAGCGGCACGTTCGCCCAATTCAACCAGGGTAGCGCGCCGTTTTACAGCTATGGCGCGCAATTGTCCGTTCCATTGACCAGCACCGGCCCGCGCAACCAATACAAATCCACCAAGGCGACGCTGCAACAGGTCGTGCTGCAACTAAAACAATTTGAACAGAACGTCATGGTGGAAATTGACAACGCGGTGAAACAGGCGCAGTCGGCCTATCAAAGCGTAGACGCGACGCGGGAGGCGCGGATTTACGCGGAAGCCGCGCTCGACGCCGAGCAAAAGACCTACGCCGTCGGCAAGGCCACCACCTTTGACGTGCTCCAGCTTCAGAACAATCTCACCACTGCGCGCGGCCAGGAAATCCGCTCGCTCGCCAATTACGAGGAAGCCCTGGCCAATCTGTCCGCGCAGGAAGGCAGCACGCTCGAACGCAACGGGATTGACATTCAGGCGAAGTAGCAGCCGACGTGAATCGGCTCATTTCATTTTTCTAAAATCAGAGCGGACTTACTCCGCTGCCACGCATTTTCACCAAAAATTCCACGCGTGCTTCCAGACAATCCACACGCCGAGCAGAAAATTCGTGATGGCGTGCGCCGTCATCGCGTCGCCGAGGCGGTTCTTGCGGATGACCAGCCATTGATAAGCCGCGCCGCATAAAATTCCCGCGAGCCATTCGTTGTGGGAAAAGCCGAAGACGATTGCCGTCGCAAAAAACGGCAGCGGCAGAAATTGGTTGAGCGGCACGGAAAGGAAATTCTGGCTGGCGACGTAACGATACAAAAACGAGCGGTAAAAAACTTCCTCAAGCGGCGGCACGACGAATGTCATTCCCAAAATGTGAACCGCGATGAAAAACCACGCGAGCGCGGAATGTTCGCCAAATTGTTCATTTGGATTTCCCGTCGCACCGCCTTTCATAAAATGTGGATAAAACGGGTCGAGTCCGACCCAGATCGCAAAAATTCCGACGCCGACGACAATGGCTTCCCAACTGAACGCCCAGCGCATTTCGGAAACGAACGGTCGCATTTCAAAAATGAGCCACGCGCCGATAATTGTTTTCGCAAAATAAAACCAGTAAGCCGAGCTTGCGCCGAATTTTCCCTGGCACGCGGTGAGCGCGAGAAAAATCACGAACGGCGCGACGCGCGCAGCAATGGGCGATTCGGCGAAAAGTTTTTTCAGGGGGCGCACGTGAAATCGTGGCTGGATTTTATTCGCCCATCACCAGTGTTTTCTCCGAGCCATCCGCGTTTTGCAGCGTGACAGAGTTTTTGGTGATTTCCTTCACGCGGAAATCGCCCACATGGTCGCCGACATAGACAGTCTTGCCGTTCACAATCGCCCACGGTTTTGCCGGGTCGTAAATGATGCCCTGCAATTTCGGTTCCGGCGGCGGAGGTGGCGGCGGTGGAACGGAATTTGAAATGGGCGCTTCATTGGTGGACGCCCCGTTGGTTGTCGAAACCGCTGCCGGCGGATTGGACGGTGGAACGGAAACGGATCCGATTTGCTGCGTGACGGAAATTTCCGGCGCAACTGCGACCGGTGACGGCGGCGTACGCCTGGCCAGCGCCATGACAATGAAAATTCCCGCAGCAACGACCAGTGCCACAATCACCGTCGGCAAAAACCAGCCGATGCCGCCGCGCGTTTTGATTTCAACCGGGAACAGCGGCGGCCCGCCGGGCGGGTTTTTTTGCTGCGATTGTCTGGCTCGTTTGAGCGCGTCGTTGATCAGGCTCATGCGTGGATGTTTCCTTCCAGTTCGCGGATGGCGCGGCCGACCATTTGATAATTGATCCGGTCGCGTTGCGCAACAAAACCCGCGAGCAGCGCCTTGTCGCAGACGGCGTTGATGAGGCGCGGCACGCCTTTGCTGTAATTGAAAACGCGCCAGAGCGCGGGCGTTGTGAAAAACGGCACGCCTTTCGAGCCGGCGAATTCGAGCCGGTGCTGGATGTATTGGCCGACCTCGAATCGCGTCAGCGGCATCAAATGATAACGCACGGTGATGCGCTGGCGCAATTGCTTCAGGCGCGGGCTGTTCAGCCGGTGGCGCAATTCCGGCTGGCCCATCAAAACGATCTGCAAAAGTTTCCGGTCGTCCGTCTCGATGTTCGAGAGCAAGCGGACTTGTTCGAGCAGTTCTTCCGTCAAGTTTTGCGCCTCGTCCACGATGAGCACGGTTTCCCTGCCGGCTTCGATCTGCTTGAGCAAAAATTCGCCGATGATGGCGATGGTTTCCAGCCGGTCGCGGCCCTTGACATCCAGGCCGAACTCCGTGGCGATGGCCTTCATTAATTCGTCTGGATTCAAGACCGGATTCAAAATCAGCGCGGTGGAAAACTGCCCGTCAAGCTGTTCCAGCAGCGCGCGGCAAAGCGTCGTCTTGCCTGCGCCAATCTCGCCGGTGAGCTGGACAAAACCCTTCCGCTCGCGGATTCCGTAAAGCAAATGGTTGAACGCCTCGCGATGCTTCCCGCTGTGGAAAAGAAAGCGCGGGTTCGGCGTGAGGTCAAACGGCGACTGCTTTAATCCGTAGTATTCCAGATACACACACGGCTTTTAGCAGAAACCGCCCGCCGATGGAAGCGAAAGAAAATTTACAAAATGGCGGTTCAACATTATTCTCTGTGCATGGCTGGCCGGGAAGGATGAACAAAACGAATTCAAACTTGTATAAAATACGCGGGCTGACTCCTTTACAGCCCGTGCTCTTGACTAATACTGCATGAAAATGCTTATGAAATTTTTTGATACGCTTTATTATGCTGTATATCGTTTTGGACGGAGTATTGGGCAACCGGATACGCAAGCTGATGCTACCGCAACAATTTGGATGCCCACTTTCTTTATACTAGCTGGTTTTTATTTGTATTTCATTTTGGTGTATAAATTGGATCCGAGGCTGCTTCCGCATAAAAGCTTAAAGCCAATTGTTGAGGGAATCGGCGTGGTCGTATTTATTGCCTCATACTTCATTTATGGAAAGCGTGGAAAACGAATCATAAAAGAATATGGGAAGTCGAAGAATCAAAAGTATTATGTATGGCTAGGGGCAATATTTTTAATAGTAGGACTATCTCTTCCGGTCTTGATGTGGTTTTTGTTGCGCGCAATTATGTAGTGATAGTTTTGCAGCCGAAGCCGTAAAGAGGTCAGCCCCGAACATTCGCAGGATTTATAAAATGGCGCGAATGGCTTTGATCAATGCCTCTGCCTCCGCCCGTGTGCCAACCGTGATGCGCAGATAATTTTTCACCTCGGGAAAATTGAACCAGCGCACGAGGATTTTCCGCGCGCGTAATTTTTTTTGCCAATCCTCTGCGGAAAATCGCGGCGGCTGCGCGAGAATGAAATTCGTCTGGCTCGGAAAAACGCGGAATCCCAGTTTTGCCAGTTCGCGGCTCAATTTCTCGCGCGTGAAAACAATCTTCCAAAAATTGGCGCGGTAATAATCCAGATCGCCCAGCGTCGCCTCGGCGGCAATCTGGCCGAGGCCGTTGACGTTGTAGCTGTCGCGGATTTTGTTCAGCGCGGAGATCAATTTTGGATTTCCGACAAAATATCCGACGCGCTGGAAACACAGCGAATACGCCTTTGAAAAAGTCCGGGCGACCAAAACGTGCGGAAATTTCAGCGCCAGTTCCATTGCGTTCTCTTCCGCAAAATCAACGTAAGCTTCGTCCAAAATCACGACGCCTTTTTGCGCGTGGCAAAGTTTTTCCAGTTCCGCCGTTTTGTAAGCGCGCCCGCTCGGCGCATTTGGCGTCGTCACAAAAGTCAGCGCCGCGTTGAAATTCCAAATTTTTCCGCGCTTCAATTCCGCCACGGTCGGCAGGCTGAAATCCGGTTTGAGCGGCACGGGATTTTTCGCCGCGCCATGAATATCCGCCAGCACCGGATACAGCGAATAGCTCGGAGTGAAAAATTGCACCGTTGTTTTCGCAATTTCCGGCTTTGGACTTTGGACTTTGGACTTTGGACTCGATTCGACAAATCCGCGCACCGCCAGCGCCAGCAATTCATCCGAGCCGTTGCCCGCGATGATATTTTCCGGCTTGCATTTGTGCAGCTTCGCCAGCTTTTCGCGCAATCTTTCGGCGGTCGGATTTGGATAAAGCCGCAACCTTTCGTCCGCCGCGTTTTTTATCGCCGCCAGAACTTTCGGCGACGGCGGATACGGATTCTCGTTCGTGTTCAATTTGATCAGCCCCTTGATTTTCGGCTGCTCGCCATAAACGTAAGGGTGCAATCCGCGCACGAGCGGGCGGATGAGCGATTGCGGATTCATCATCGCGCAATTTCAATGAAAACCGGACGAAAGTCGAATCGGAAACCGCGAGCTGCAAAAAATCTTGCAGGGTAGTGGCACGGGCGTCCCGCCCGTGCCACTACCAAAATTCAGGATTGCTTTTCGGGCCGCCGCCGTGCAACTTTGCAAACCCAGTGTCGGGGCGTAGCGTAGGCTGGTAGCGCGCTTGCTTCGGGTGCAAGAGGTCGTGAGTTCGAATCTCACCGCCCCGACCATTTTCAAATCTTCAACCGCAATTTGAAATTTTCAAAATCAACTCCTTTTTCCCGTGTGAATGTCGTTTTTGATCTGCTTCCACGCGAAGCTTTGCTGTGGCAATTTCCTGCGGCGGCTTTTATACTGTCAGACAGTGCATCACCCATCCTGTCCAAAGCGGCTTCGTCGTCTGATTTTTTTTGGACTGGCGATCCTGTTTTTTTTGCCGGCGAAAATTTTTGCAGCGCCGGCGGATTATCTGATTGACGCGTGGGACACGGAAAACAACCTGCCCAGCAGCACGGTCACGGCGGTGAATCAGACGCCCGACGGTTATCTTTGGGTGGGCACTTACAACGGGCTGGCGCGTTTCGACGGCGCGCGTTTTGTGGTTTTCGATCCGGTCAACACGCCCGAACTGGCTCATGCGCGGATTCAGGGGCTTTACGTGGACGCGCGCGGCACGCTTTGGATCAACACGTTTCGCGGCGGCCTGACGTCTTATCGCGACGGCAAATTCACCCGCGAATGGTCGCAGGAGGCGGAGTTTGACGTTCACACCACGCTCGTTTCGTCGTCGTCCAATTCCGTGGCGTTCGTGACGCAATTTGGCGAAGTGCTGCGCCGTTCGTCCACGGAAACGAACTGGAACATTTTGACGCCGCCGGGCGGAGCGCGCCCTTTTTTTCAATGCGTGGATGGCGACGGCAAATTATGGTTTCTCACGCGTGACGGGCACATTGCGCGGGTCATTGGCAATCAATTTGAAAATTTGACGGACGACGGCGGCCTGGCCGGGAAACATATTTACACGCTGGCCGCAGACGCGCGCGGGAAAATTTGGGCGGGCGCGGAAAATGAAATCGCATTTTGGAACGGCAGCCGGTTTGAAGAAATGACGCCGACGAATGACGAGGCAAAAATTGATCCGACATTCCTGTTTCCGACCAAGGCCGGCGCGATCTGGGTTTTGGACGGCGACCGTTTGCGAAAAATGGCCGGACGCGAATGGGTCGCCGAAGCCGTCGAATGGCGCGGGCTTCTTGATCCGGCCTCGGGACGGGCGATTGGCGCGCATGAAGACCGCGACGGCGGGGTGTGGTTCAATCATTATGGGAACGGTTTGTTTCACATCACGCCGGACGGACAATTTCAACGGCTGACCTCGCGGGACGGACTGGCCGGCGACCGCATTTGGACGTGGTTTCAAAGTTCCGACGGCGGCATTTGGGCGGGCGTGGATCGCGGCGGACTGGCGCGTTTGCGCAACCGGCGGTTTCATGTGATTGATTTGCCGGACGGATTGCCCGTGCGCACGGTTTTATCCGTATGCGAAAGCAGCAACGAAATATGGCTCGGCACGAGCGGCGGAGGATTGTGCCGCTGGACCGGCGGAAAAATCACGCGCTATTCCGTGGGCGGCGGCGCGTCGGCGAATTTTGTTTTTTCCATTTTTCCAAAGCCCGGCGGCGGCCTTTGGTTGAGCGCGGCGGAAGGCGAGGACTTGTTTGAATTTAGCGACGGACGCATCGCGCGCTCGGCCTGGGAGGTGCATGGAATAAAATCCATTTTAACGGATCATGCCGGACGGACGTGGGTGGGAACAAAAAGCGGCATCGCGTGGTCGGACGGAAATCAACGCGGATTTTTCGAGACCAACCGCGAAGGCGTGGCGCTTCCGGCGTTTCGCGCGCTGGCCGAAACGCCCGGCGGCGCCGTCTGGGCCGGGGCGGATGACGGGACGCTTTATCTTTGCGAGACAAACGGGCTGCGGGCGTTTCATCCGGGAGACGCGCTGGCCGACCAGCCGATCTGCTCGCTATTTGCAGACGGTTCGGGCGTTCTCTGGGCGGGCACGGTTCGCGGCGGGCTGCTTCGTTTTCAAAACGGGCGTTTCACGAGGTTCACCTCGAAACAAGGATTGCCGGTGGACGTGATTGCGCAAATTCTTCAGGATGACCGCCAGCGGCTTTGGCTCGGCACGCACCAGGGAATTTATTGTGTTTCAAAAAGCGCACTGAATGCGTGCGCGGATGGAAGAACCAACACCGTGGATTGCGTCACTTACGGACGGCTCGACGGATTGCCGACACTGGAATGTTCCGAGGGTTACCAGCCCGCGTGCTGGCGCGGCGCGGACGGGCGACTGTGGTTCGCCACGGCGCGCGGCACGGTGTGGGTCAAGCCGGATGAGGCCGTCGCCAATTCGCCGCCGCCGCCGGTGATCGTCGAAGAATTGCGCGTGGACGGCGAACCGGTTGAATTGCGCGGTGAAAAAATCGTCGTGCCGCCGGGACACCGGCAATTCGATTTCCGTTTCACCGCCATAAATTTTGACGCGCCGGACAAAGTGCGTTTCCGCTACCGGATGGACGGATTCGATTCGGAGTGGGTTGACGCAGGCACGCTGCGCACGGCGCATTATGGAAACCTGCCGCCAAAAAATTATCATTTTCGCGTCATCGCCTGCAACAACGAGGGAATTTGGAACGAACAAAGCGCAACCGTGTCATTCGCCGTCCAGCCCTATTTTTATCAAACGCAATGGTTCATGGCGCTTGCGGGAATTTGCATCGTCGGCGGCATTGCGCTGGCCGCGCGGAAAATCGCCACGAGAAAATACAAACGAAAACTGGCTCTGCTCGAACAACAACACGCCATCGAGCGCGACCGCGCGCGCATCGCCAAGGATATTCACGACGACATCGGCGCGGGACTGACCCAAATCACGCTGCTGACGGAATTGTCCCGGCGCAATCCCGGCCAGGCGCAAGCGCATTTGGATCACATTTCAAGTTCCGCGCGGCAACTGACGCGCGCGATGGATGAAATTGTCTGGGCCGTTGACCCGCAGCACGACACATTTGAAGGTTTGATGGATTACATTTCTGCTTACGCCGAGGATTTTCTGCGCGTGGCCGGCATCCGTTGCCGCATGGATTTGCCCGCCGTCCTGCCCGCGATGCACGTGGACGCTGAATTGCGCTACAATTTGTTTCTCGCGCTCAAAGAAACGCTGAACAACGTCGTCAAGCACGCGCAAGCCACGGAAGTCTGGCTGCGATTGCAGACGGATGCGAAAACTTTCACTTTGATTATCGAAGACAACGGACAAGGGTTGCCGGACGCGGCATCAAATGGCGCGGCCAAGGGCGTCAATGGAAAAGGCCGGCTTCATTCCGGCTGCGGCCTTTCAAACTTGGAACAACGGCTGACGGCGGTCGGCGGCCGTTGCATCGTGTCTGACACCGGCCACGGCACGCGGGTGGAAATGACCGTGAAGATGGATCATTCAACATCGCCAGTTGTGGCGATTGTCCGCCGCAACGGAACCGTTACACTTGGGGAGAAAAACAATCACGCCCATCGTTGAAATTTTTTGCGCATGAACATTTCAGTTTCCATTGTTGAAGATGATTTGCAGGTGCGGAACACGCTGTGCCAATTGATCAACGATTCGCCGGGCTACCGTTGCGTGAGCCGTCATGCGAACGCCGAGGAAGCGCTGGAGGAAATTCCCAACGTCAGGCCGGACGTGACGCTCATGGACATCAATATGCCGGGATTGAACGGCGTCGAATGCGCGCGCCGTTTGAAGCCGCGACTGCCGGGGACGCAAATCATCATGCTGACCGTTTATCAAAACACGGAACATATTTTCAACGCCTTGGCGGCGGGCGCGACGGGCTATTTGCTGAAACAGACGCCGCCAGCGGAATTGCTGGCCGCCATTCACGAGGTGCATAACGGCGGCTCGCCCATGAGCAGCCACATCGCGCGCAAAATCGTTCAATCGTTCCAAAAACCCGCGCCGGAACGGAAAATGGAAAGCCTTTCACCGCGCGAGGCCGAGGTGCTTGATTTGCTGGCCAAGGGTTATCTCTACAAGGAAATCGGAGAATCAATGGGAATTTCGTATGCCACCGTTCATACGCATATCCGCCACATTTATGAAAAACTCCACGTTCGTTCGCGGACGGAAGCGGTTGCCAGACATTTTGGTCACGGCATTCCCGTCGGTTTGGCTGAAAATCAAAGTTTCTCTATCACCAGAATTGGTGATGGCGGAGTTGCTTAAAGTGTGGCAAAATAACGCCATGAAACCCTTGTCTGCCTGCAACGCAGGTATGTGTCAATTTGTATAGTTAATAAATTTGGAAGAAAAAAACAAATGTGTCCGGCAGCGGCCCGAACCAGTTAAAAAACATGAAAACTCCACGTTACGCAAAACTGTCCCTTCTGTTTGTCTGCATCCTGATGGCGGCCGACGCCGGACGGGCGGCAAACATTCCGAAAGCCAACGACACCGACAATCTTAATCTCACCACGTCGTGGGTCGGCGGAGCCGTGCCCGGAGCCGGAGACGTGGCGACGTGGAACAGCACTGTCGCGGGCGCGAATGCGACATCGCTCGGCGCGAGCACGAATTGGCTTGGAATCCAGATTCTCAATCCCGGCGGCCCGGTGCAAATCAACGCGGACGGAAACACGCTGACAAATGGAACCGGTGGCATTGATATGTCTGCTGCCACTCAAAGTCTCACGTTGAACAACAATGTGGTGCTTGGCGCTGGTCCTCAAAATTGGAGCGTGGCTTCGGGGCAGACTCTGACGCTGGGTGGAAATCTTGCGAGAAATACTGGCAGCGGCTTGCGATTCTATTTGCCTGATCTTTCTGCGGGTGGCGCGCATGTCAGTCTGACAAACGGAACGCCCAATTGGCTGCTTGGCGGCACTACGAACAGCACTTTCACTAATGTTTTCTTTGCCACGATTAACGACATGGACATCGCCGCATTCAATGGAAGTATGCAGATTATCGGCGGTCAGGCGCTCGGCGTTAATAACACCACCGGACCTTATCTTCTGAATACATCAACCACGCCGGGTGAATCAGGAACTTGGACGGGGCAAAACCCAACCGTCAACGCTAATGCTGTTGTGGCGGACTTCAGTGCCATCGGCGCGCAATCTGTTGGATGGCGGCTTTCTGGCTCGGTTACTTGGGGAGTAGCATATTTGAATGAGTCGCAAACCTATACCGGAGTTGGCGCCATATATTACAACGGTGCGCCCGCATGGCTCGTTACCCATACCAGCGGTCGTAATCTTACGGTTTATACCGTTCTGATGACGACCAATTTAGGCACATCGGCCTTTTTTGATAACGTTGGTGCCACTACGATAATCGGCACGGCTGGCACGCGGGATATGCTTGTCTATCAGAATAACCCAGTAGCACCTTACGTCATGCAGACTG
>DASXED010000096.1:0-4050 GCA_036490295.1 Verrucomicrobiia bacterium
CTCACGGCAGCGGAAGACGTTCAGTATTTGCAAAATTATCCGTGGCTGCTCGCGCCGAGCGCGGCGATTTTCATCACCGTTCTGGCTTTCAACTTTCTCGGCGATGGATTAAGAGACGCGGCGGACACGAAGTCGTTATGAATTTGCTCGAAATTAAATTTGGGTGTTTGGCGTGCTGTCATTTTTATGAAAGCAAATAAACTTTTCCCGTATTTTGTCGGGCTAAACCTTCTGATGCTGCTTTTATCAGATGCGACAGACCCAATTATTGGGGGGTTGGTGTTTTTGATTACAGTTATTGTTGTTAGTGGGTTGTTTGGCGTTTTCTGTAAGGGCTGGCGCCGATTCGTCGCGATTGGTTTTATCATTCTTGGAATAATTTTGTCTTTCAGGGTTGTTCACTTGCAGAAGATTTTTGATGCACGCGTCGAAAGGATTTTGAAAGCAAGTGAAGATTTTGTTAGGACAAACGTGCCAGCCGCGTCATCTGAAACCAATTCGAATAAATGAACCTGCTCGAAATCAAAAATCTGAAAATGGACTTCGGCAAAAATGCCGAAGCTCTGCGCGCGATTGACGACGTGTCGTTCACCATCGGCGCGGGCGAAACCGTCTGCCTCGTCGGCGAAAGCGGTTGCGGCAAAACCGTCACCGCACTTTCAATTGCAAAACTTGTTCCAACGCCGCCGGCGAATTATGTCGGCGGAGAAATTTTGTTGAACGGCCGCGACACATTGAAAATGTCCGCGCGCGAACTGCAACAGATTCGCGGCGGCGTGGTGAGCTACGTTTTTCAAGACCCGGGCGCGTCGTTGAATCCCGTTTTCCGCATCGGCAACCAGATCAAGGAATCGCTCAAACTGCACAAGCCGGAAAAAGCAAACGACGCCGAAGTCATCCGCCTGTTGAAACTCGTCGGTATTCCCGCGCCGGAATCGCGCATCAAAAATTATCCATTCGAAATGTCCGGCGGGATGCAGCAGCGCGTGATGATCGCGATGGCGCTGGCGAGCGAGCCGAAATTGCTCGTCGCCGACGAACCGACCACCGCGCTCGACGTGACGATTCAGGCGCAGATTCTGGATTTGTTGAGCGAACTCAAGCAGCGGCTCGGCATGGCGATTTTGCTCATCACGCACAACCTCGGCATCGTCGGCGACATGGCCGACCGCGTGGCCGTGATGTATGCCGGGCAGATCGTCGAGCTGTCGCCCGCGCGCGAACTCCTGCGCCGCCCGCTGCATCCCTACACCCGCGCGCTGATGAATTCCGTGCCGAAACTGCGCGGCGACGCCGACCGCCTCTCGGCCATTCCCGGCAACGTCCCGCGCATCGGCAATTTCCCGCCCGGCTGCCGTTTCGCCCCGCGCTGCCCGATTGCCAAACCGGAATGTTCCGAAAAAATTCCTGAACTGCTCGAAGTCGAACCCGGACGTTTCGTGAGATGTCCGTTTTGGAAAGAATAAAAATACTTACTTCAAATTGTCGTTGATGGTCGCAAGGACGTTGATAATGATGGCAAGGCACAGGATTATCCAGCCCGTGCAAAATTCTATCGCGCCGTAAATCTGTTGCATGATGGTTTCCGCACTACCGGCATTTACAAAGCCGACCAGAAGCAGTCCGATGCCAACGATGACCGGAAACAAAATGCCGATGAAACCCACAGCCGATTTTGTTTTTGATTTTAATTTTGGCGACTCCAACGTGGACGGAAATCCAGCCGGATTTTTCGGCGCAACGAACTCCGCGAGATTCAGATAAAGTTGCGTGGATTGATGACAATGCGGGCACTCGACGACTTGACCGAGAATGCGATAACTTGTCGCGCCGCTGCGGTCGAGTTGGTCGGCGTCAAATTCAATGCTGCCGCCGCAATGCTGGCATTGGCACTTTGAAATCATTTTGAAATTAAAAGGGAGAAATTAGTCTGGGTCAATTTCATTTTCCGTGAATCCCAACGGGATTCAAATCATTCAGCCCAGCGTTGACGCGCAGCGGCTACGCTGGGAAACCGTGCCGCAAATGTTTCAACCCTGAAAGGGTTGCATCACTGTCCCGCGTGAATGGATTCAACCCTTTCAGGGTTGATTTTATTTTTGTTCAATTACCCGGCGTAGCCCGATTGCATCGGGCAACGCCGGGCTGAATGATTAAATCCCTTTGGGATTTTTTGCTCCGCGCCTCCGCGTCTCTGCGGTCAATCCAGTTTTGCCGCATTGACGCCAAACCGCATTGCGCTTAATTTTCCAGCATGAGCACGGTGGCTGAAATCAAGGCTGCGATTCCCTCGCTGACGCTCGAAGAGCGCGCCGAGGTCGCGCGCTGTCTTGGCAACTGGCAGGACGACGAGTGGGATGAGCAGATGAAACGCGACATCGCCGCCGGCAAGCTGGACAAATTGCTGTCCAAAGTGGACGACGACATCGCGCACGGAAAACTCCGCGACCTTCCGTGATTTCCAAAACGCACGAGGATTCGCGTGCAAAATCCTGAAGACAATCACGCGGTCGCCTTCGACGCGATAAAAAATCTTGTAAGGAAACCGGCGCGTGATCAAACGGCGAAATCCATTGTAGTAAATCGGGCGGCGTTCGGGTTCTTTCTCCAACAATTGAACTGCGCTGCGAACTTCGATCAAAAGTTCATCGCCCAAACCAGTTCGTTGGGATTCATACCACAACCGGGCGTCCTGCAAATCCGCCTCGGCATTCGGACGGATGATGACGCGCCAACTCACGAACGGGATTGTTTTCGGAGACGGGCTTCGACTTCCGCCCAAGTTGAACCGGCTTTTGGATTCGACTTGTATTCTTCCAATTCGCGGTCAAGCAGGGCTTTTTCCTCGGCAGTTGGCTGGCCGCCATTGATCAAGTCGCGTTCTTCAATGTCGCAAATGCGCTCGAAAATTTCGCGGCGTTCTTCCAATTCGAGTTTTGGCAATTCCAGCAAAATGTCAGCTTTGCTCATGGGCGTAATTTAAGTTCGCATCCGCACTTTGGCAACAGGGAAAATTCATTCACCCCACCCGCCGGTTTGCAGATACGGCTTGAGCTTTTCCCTGGGCGTTTCGCGTCCGCGATGGATGAGCGATTTCGTGGCGCGCTTCAAACTTGCAGATTCAACAACCGGATCAAACCAATGGTGCTCCCGCCCGGAATTGAACCGGGATCAGCCGCTTAGGAGGCGGCGGCTCTATCCATTTGAGCTACGGGAGCGCAAATTTTGACCAGCATAGCCGTTCTCGGTTTTTTGCCAAGCCGCAGACGTCTTGCAACAATTCCTTGAACTGCAATGAAGGATTGAAAGGCTCTTCCAGCCAGAGATGAAATTTTTCCCGCGCCAGTTTTTGAATCGCCTTTGGCAAAGCGTCGAAGCCAGCCCGGAAAGCGGGATCATCGCCGGCAACTTTAGCACCGTAGGTGCGACATATTTGTAGACAATGTGGAAAAAAGATTTCCAAGCTCCATAGGAGCGACATCTACCGAATATGCCGCTCCTATCCACACAGCAAAAAATGCAAGGGCAAACGTGGCACAGAATCCGATTCGGGAAAATGCATCATGGCGCGCAGTCTCATCCGATTGCTTCCACGAAATCCACAGGTAAAACAACTCGACTAAAAGGATGATGCACGTTGCATGAGGGAATTTATTAGGGTCATGCAGAACGGCATGTAGTAGCGGCAAGTTCGTTGTGTCAATTAAGCCGAAGACTTTCCAGAAAATCAGCAGCAGAGAAGTGCCAAGAACGAGCCTTTCCCAGGTGTAGTATCTCTTAACAAGCGATGTTGCCTTTTGTTCGCTGGTTGTCATTGGCACATAAAGAGAATGGATTTTATTTCTCCCGCTTCAAAAGAAATTCCGCCAGCGCTTCGAGCGCAATCGCCTTGCCCTTGAAAATTTTCAGCGCGGCAAACGCCTTGGCCGTCAGTTGCGCCGCGATCTGCCGCGATTTTTCCAGCCCGACAATCGCCGGGTAGGTCGCCTTTTGCACGGCCACGTCCTTGCCCGCCGTCTTGCCGAGCTGCTCGCTGGTCTGCGTCACGTC